>CAYRHV010000025.1:0-16829 GCA_964424045.1 uncultured Ottowia sp.
ATAGAGCAGGAAGTGGTTGCCGAACGGCGCCGTGAACAGCTCGCGCGTCCAGCCGGCAGCGCCCTTGATCTTGACGTTGTAGTAGAGGCACACCAGCAGCACGCCGACCGACAGCCCCAGGCTGCCGGAGACGTCGGCCGTGGGCAGGATGCGCAGGTAGGCGTGGTGCGGGTCGCCACCGAAGGCAACGTAGATCTTCTCCCAGATCTGCGGCACCAGGTCGACCGGCAGCAGGTCCATGGTGTTCATGAGCGTGATCCAGACGAACAGGATCAGCGCCAGCGGCGCCACAGCCTTGCGGCTCTCGGCGTTGTGGATGATGTCCTTGGCCTGGTTGTCGACGAACTCGACCAGCATCTCGACCGCGGCCTGGAAACGCCCCGGCACGCCGGAAGTGGCCTTGCGCGCCGCGCTCCAGAGGATCCAGCAGCCCAGGACCCCGAGCACGACCGAAAAGAGGACGGTGTCGATGTTGATGACCGAAAGGTCGAACACGCCCTGGGCCGGGTGGTTCTGCAGGAACTGCAGGTGGTGCTCGACGTAGGCACCGCTGGTCAGACCCTGTTCCGCGACGTTTTCAGCAGCCATTGTTTTCACTTTCCACGCCGGCCCTTGACTGGCCTCTTCGACCAGATCAGCAGCACGCCGACCCAGTACACCTTGATCGTCAGCACCAGGCTGAGCAGCAATGCCGGCCAGCTCGGTGCCCCCAGAATCTTCGGGGCCGCAATCAGCATCCCCACGGCCAGGATCACCTTGACCGCCTCCCACAACAACAAGCCCGCCAGAGCGACCCCGGGAGGAAACCCCGGTGCTGCCCAACGGGCCGTGCGTCCTGCGGCCAGAGCGGCCGGCAGCACGCCCACCAGCGCGCCGTAGGCTGCCGACCAGGCCACCAGGGCCCTGCCGGTCAGCAGCCAGGCAAGCAATGACACCACGACACCGATCAGGGCCTGGATGGCAAGCACGTGCGCGAGGCGCAACTGCGGGTGGCGAGTGCGCCATTGGCGCGCCTGATCCGCCGTCAGAGGGGTGAAATCCTCCTCCTCGCCCGCTGTGTCCTGCCAGCCAGGGGATTGCCGGTGCGCGTGTCGCGCCGCATTGGACGTGATGGGTGTCATGCCAACTGACGCGGGGGTCACGCTTGTGCCGCTTTCCGCAAAACTCGACGATTATACGTAGAAACCCGTGAGATTCTGCACATTGGAGACAGCACTCCATAATCCGTGCAGGCCAGACAACACGGCGGCCGAGGCCGGCACACGGCAAGCGTGCCGGGCCCCGCGGCGGCGCCGGTCGCCCGGCCCCATGCCAGGAACCCGAATGACCCACTCCAGCCCTCCGCCCGATTCGCCGGGCCGACCCGCAGACGCCGACGGGACACAGCCGCCGGCACCGAGCTCCTCGGACCCGCGCCGCAGCACGCTGCTGCAGTTCCCCTGCGCCTTCCCGATCAAGGTCATGGGCGCCCGGCAGGACGGCTTCGTGCACGCCATGACCGCGCTGGCGCGGCAGCACGATCCGGGCTTCGACGCGGCCACGGTGGAACTGCGCGAGAGCCGCCAGGGCAACTACCTGGGCGTGACGCTGACCGTGACGGCCACCAGCCAGGCCCAGCTGGACGCGCTTTACCAGGCGCTGACCAGCCACCCGATGGTCAAGGTCGTGTTCTGATCCGGACGCCGCACGGGCCTCCGGACGCGTCGCGTTGCTGTCACACTTGGCGCATGGACACCCGCTTCCTCGGTCGCGTCGACTACCAGCCCACCTTTGCCGAGATGAAACGCATCGCCGGCCTGCCGGCGGCGCAGTTCCACGAGCAGCTGTGGCTGTGCGAGCACCCGCCGGTGTTCACGCTCGGCCTGGCGGGGCGACGCGAGCACGTGCTGGCGCCGGGCGAGATCCCGGTGGTGCAGATCGACCGCGGCGGCCAGGTCACCTATCACGGACCCGGCCAGGTGGTCGCCTACCCGCTGATCGACCTCTCGGGGCGCGGCTACTTCGTCAAGGAATATGTGCACCGGCTGGAGGAGGCGGCACTGCGCACCCTGGCGCGCTTCGGCGTCACCGGCCATCGGCTGGCCGGTGCGCCCGGCATCTACGTACGCCTGGACGACCCGTTCAGCCACGCGACGCTGCCGGCGCGCCCACAGCGCCGCGTGCCGGGCTCGGCCGCGCCGCAGCCGGATTTCACCGGCCTGGGCAAGATCGCCGCGCTCGGCATCAAGATCCAGCGCCACCGCAGCTACCACGGACTGGCGCTGAACGTGGCAATGGACCTGGAGCCGTTCTCGCGCATCAACCCCTGCGGCTACGCCGGCCTGCCGACGGTCGACCTGCGCTCGCTCGGGGTGGCGGCAGGCTGGGACGAGGCCGCCCACGAACTGGCGGCCCAGCTCGAGCGCCTGCTGGCCGTCTGAGACCGGCGCGGCGCCCGGGCGCCGCCCTCACTCCATCGACGGGTTCCAGACCTCCCAGACCCTGCCCACCAGGTCGGGGCCCGGCTTGAGCGTCGCCTTGCCTGGCTCCCAGCCGGCCGGCATGGCTTCCCTGCCCTCCGTGGCCCGCACATGCTGGAACGCCTGCACCTGGCGAATGGTCTCGGCGATCTTGCGCCCCACCGGCGGCGTGAGCACCTCCATGGCCTGGATCACGCCGTCCGGGTCGATGATGAAGCGGCCTCGCAGCTCGACGCCCTGGCTCTCGTCCCAGCAGCCGTAGGCGCGCCCGACATTGCCGGCCTGGTCGGCTGCCATGTGGAACGGAATGCCACCCTCGACCATCTTCGACAGCTCGTGGTCGTTCCACATCTTGTGCACGAAGTGGCTGTCGACGCTGACCGAGATGACCTCGACGCCGAGCTTCTGGAGTTCACCGTATTGCGCCGCGACCGCGGACACTTCGGTGGCTCAGACGAAGGTGAAGTCGCCAGGGTAGAAGCACAGCAGCACCCATTTGCCAGCGAAATCGGACAGTTTGACGTTGCCAAAGGTCCCCTTGTAGTAGGCGGGGGCGGTGAAATCCGGCGCTTTCTGGCCGACACGAACGCTCATCTGGATGGGCTCCTTGCGGGTCGTGGTTTCAGGGGCAGTCCCGGCATCGGGCAACGGATCGCCGACCATCGAGCTGGTGACGCGAGCGCAACTCGCGGTGTCTTCCGACATGCTTGCTCCTTTCGGCACGAGATGGCGAGCCGTGCTGGTGACAGTCTAACTTGCCTTTTTAACCAATTACGCAATAAGTTGTTAATCTGGCTCGATACAGTCGGGCATTTCCAGCCACGCCCGCACGCGCCTGTTCCCCATGCCCACCGCCCGCTCCAGCCACGCCAGCGCCAACCTGCTGGCGCTCGCCACGATTGCCCTGTGGGCCTCGCTGGCCACGCTGGGCGCGGCCCTGGCGCACGTGCCGCCCCTGCTGCTGACGGGACTCGGATTGCTGGCCGGCAGCCTGATCGCGCTGCCGCTGGCGCGCTTCGACCTGCGGCGCCTGAAGGTGACGCCGGTGGCGCTGGCGCTGGGCGTCTACGGGCTGTTCGGCTATCACTTCCTGCTGTTCACGGCACTGCAGCTGGCGCCGCCGGTGCCGGCCAACCTGGTGAACTACCTGTGGCCGCTGGGCATCGTGCTGCTGGCCGGTGTGCTGCTGCCGGGGGTGCGCCTGACGCGCATGCACGTGGGCGCGGCGCTGGCTGGCCTGGCCGGTGCTGCCATCGCCATCCTGGGGCGCGGCGCTGCCGACACCGGCACGGCCGCCTATCCGCTGGCGCCGCTGGGCTTTGCCAGCGCCGCGGCGGCGGCCCTGATCTGGTCCAGCTACTCGGTGCTGTCCAAGCGCCTGGCCGGCACGCGCCACGCCTACCCGACCGCCGCCATCGGCACCTTCGGCGTGGTGGCGGCGGCGCTGGCGCTGGTCAGCCACGCGCTGCTGGAGCCGCCGGCGACGCTGTCGGCCGCCGACCTGGGCCTGATCGCGCTGCTCGGGCTGGGGCCGCTGGGGGGCGCCTTCTTTCTCTGGGATGCGGCACTGAAGCGGGGCGACGCGCGCCAGATCGGCGTGCTCAGCTACCTGACGCCCCTGCTGTCGACGCTGATGCTGCTGTGGGTGACGGGCGAGCCGCTGACCTGGAGCGTGGGGCTGGCCACGCTGCTGATCCTGGGCGCCGCCGTGGCCGGCACGCGGGCCCGCTGAGCGCCGCTCAACGCGCCGGCAGCAGCGTCGCCGGCTCGTCGCTGGCCAGCACCTCGCTGGCCCATGGCGCCAGCCGCGCGGTGTCCGCGCGCAGGATTTCCTGCTTCACGGCCAGGATCTGCGCCGGGTGCATGGAAAAGCTGCGCAGGCCCAGGCCCAGCAGCAGGCGCGCCATGCCGGGGTCGCCCGCCATCTCGCCGCACACGGTCACCGGCTTGCCATGCGCCCGACTCTCGGCAATGGTGTCGGCCACCAGCCGCAGCACCGCCGGATGCAGCGGGTCATACAGGTGCGCGACGGCATCATCGGCGCGGTCGATGGCCAGCGTGTATTGCGTCAGGTCGTTGGTGCCGATGGAGAGGAAATCGAAGTGGCGCAGGAACAGGCGCACCGACAGCGCCGCCGCCGGCACCTCGATCATGGCGCCGACCTTCACCGGCGCGTGCACGGCGCCGCGCGCGTCCAGCTGCTGGCGCGCGCGCGCCAGCAGTTCCAGCGTCTGGCGGATCTCGCTGGCGTGCGCCAGCATCGGGATCAGCACCTGCACCTGGCCGTGCGCCGCGGCCCGCAGCAGGGCGCGCAGCTGGGTCAGGAACATGGCGGGCTCGGCCAGGCTCCAGCGGATCGCGCGCAGGCCCAGCGCCGGGTTCAGGTGCGTTTCGACGCGCCGCTCGTCCAGCGGCTTGTCGGCGCCGATGTCCACCGTGCGGATCGTGGTCGGCATGCCGTTCATGCCCTCCACCGCCTGGCGGTAGGCCAGGTATTGCTCTTCCTCGTCGGGCAGCCGGCCCTGGCGCCCCATGAACAGGAACTCGCTGCGAAACAGGCCGACCCCGACGGCCCCCGCGGCCAGCGCGGCGGCGGTATCGTCCGGCTGTTCGATGTTGGCCAGCAGCTCGATGCGCTCGCCATCCAGGGTCATTGCCGGCGTGTGCTTCAGCCGGGCCAGGCGGCTGCGCTCGAGCTCGCCCTGGCGCTGTCGATAACTGTATTCCTCCACCATGATGGGCGACGGATCGACGATCAGGACGCCGGCGTCGCCATCGACGATGACCCAGTCATCCTGGCGCACCAGGTCGCTGGCCGAGCGCGCGCCGACCACGGCCGGGATGTCCATGCTGCGTGCGACGATCGCCGTGTGGCTGGTCTTGCCGCCCAGGTCGGTGACAAAGCCGGCGAACACGCTCTTCTTGAACTGCAGCATGTCGGCCGGCGACAGGTCGTGTGCCACCAGCACCAGCGGCTCGTCCTGCCGGTGTGCGGCCGCCGCCAGCGGTGGCGCGGCGCCCTTGAGGCGGCGCAGCACGCGCTCGACCACCTGCTCCAGATCGGCCTTGCGCTCGCGCAGGTAGTCGTCCTGCATCTCGTCGAACTGGCGCGACAGCACCTCCAGCTGCGTCACCAGCGCCCACTCGGCGTTGTAGCAGCGCTCGGTGATCCACTGCGCGACGCTGGCGCCAATCACCTCGTCCTGCAACATCAGCAGGTGCACGTCCAGCAGGGCACCCAGCTCGGACGGCGCGTCGACCGGCATGTCCTGCTGCAGGCGCTGCAGCTCCGCCATCACCGCATCGCGCGCCTCGTGCAGGCGCGCCAGCTCGGCCGGCACGGCATCGGGCTCGATGAAGTAGTGCGACACCTCGACGCGGCTGGAAGCCACCAGCACGGCCCGCCCCATGGCCACGCCACGGGCCACCGCCAGGCCGTGGATGGCAAAGCTCACTGCGGCGCCTCCAGCCAGCGGCCGCGGCGCCCCGGGCGGGCAACGCGGCACGCGAAGCAGCGCGGTGGCGCGGCCAAGCTCACTCCCCCTCGCCGAACTTGTCGGCAATCAGCGCCAGCAGGGCATCCATGGCGGCCTGTTCGTCCGGGCCCTCGGTCTCGATCGCCACCTCGCTGCCCAGGCCGGCGGCCAGCATCATCACGCCCATGATGCTCTTGGCGTTGATGCGCCGCCCGCCGCGGCTCATCCAGACTTCGCTGGCAAAGCTGGCCGCGAGCTTGGTCAGCTTGGCCGAAGCGCGGGCATGCAGGCCGAGCTTGTTGGTGATGGTGACGTCGCGATGGATCATGGTGGATCAACGGCCGGGCGGCACGGGCACGGATTTCATGAGTCGGAAGCGGAAACGGCCCGCGGCACCGGCGCCACCGGACGCACGCCCTGCACGCCGCCCGCGATGGCGCGCTCGGCCATCATTTCCAGCGACTCGCCGCGATAGCTCAGCGCGCGCAGCAGCATCGGCAGGCTGACGCCCGCCAGCAGCCGCGTCTGCGGCCGCTCGAGCAGCCGGCTGGCGACATTGCAGGGCGTGGCCCCCAGCACGTCGGACAGGATCAGCACCCCGGAATGGCCCTGCAGGCGCGCCATCGCTGCGCAGGCCTGCGCCAGGCTCTGCTCGGGCGTGGCTTCAGGCTGCACGTCGACCGCCAGCACATCGTCGGCCGCATCGGCAAGCACGTGCAGCGCGGCCTCGCGCAGCGCGTGCGCCAGCGGCGCGTGGGCAACCAGCAGGACGGCGTTCATGGCCCTCGATTATCGGCGCCCCGCGCGCACGAACCAGAACCAACTCGCCAGCGCCAGCAAACCGAAGCCCGCCATGGCGCCACGCAAGCCATCGGCAGGCGACAGCCCAAGGCCCTCGAGCGCGTCCGCGCCCAGTCCGATGCCCCACTGGACGGCAAAGATGCCCAGGAAGATCACCAGGTTGAAGGCCGACAGCGCGCGTCCGGCCAGCTCGGCCGGAAAGCGCATGCCCAGCACCGCCTGCACCTGGGCCGATGGCGTGGACAGCATGCAATAAAGCGCCAGCAACGCGAAGCTCCACTCTCCGAGCGCCGGCCCGGCCACGACCAGAACCGCCAGGGCCACGAAGCTGGCCGGCTGGATCCAGGTCACCAGCATGTCGACGTCGATGCCGCGCGCGTTCAGGCGCGGCATCACCAGGCCCCAGCCCCAGAAGCTGAGCAGCATGCCGAGGTTCATCCAGAACAGGCCAGTGGCGGCGGCCAGCGGCGTCTGCCCTGCCACCCGGGTCAGCCACGGCCCGGCCCACAGCGACTGGATCGCCACCATGCCGCCGAAGCCCAGCGCCCCCAGCCACAAGGCGCGCTGGAAATAGGGGTGACGCCAGACGTCTGCATAGGACCCCGCCACCGGCGCGGCAGCGGCTCCCGGCCCGGGCACCGCGCGCCAGTGCGGCACGATGACCGCGATGAGCGCCATCGCCAGCACGATCAGGCCGGCCACCAGCCAGGACAGCCCGCGCCAGCCCAGCACCGGCAGCAGCCACTGCACCGGCAGCGTCGAGGCCAGCATGCCGAGCGAGCCCGTCATCAGCATCCAGGCATTGGCGCGCAGCTGTGTGCTGACGTCGAACCAGCGCCGATAGCCGGTCAGCGGCGCCATCAGGCACGCCGCCACGCCCATGCCCATCAGCACCCGCGCCAGCATCAGGCTGGCCAGTCCGCCCGCCATGGCGAAGGCCACGCAGCCGGCCACGGCGCAGCACAGCAGACCGAGGCTGACGGCACGTGGCCCGAAGCGGTCCAGCCAGGCCCCCAGCGGCAGCTGCAGCAGGGCGAAACCGAGAAAGTAGCCACCCGCCAGCAGGCCCAGATCGCGCGCGTGCAGGCTGAAGGCCTCCGTCAGCACCGGCGACAGGGTGGCCGTGATGGCGCGCAGCAGTGCCGAAAGGAAGTAGGCCACCGCAAAGGCCAGGAACACGCGCACCGCGGTCCGGCGCGGCAGCAGGGCTGCAGCCGTGCTCATCGGGTTGCGCGCGCCGGCACGCCACGCCGCGGCACCAGGCCGACGGCTTCCGGGCTGGCAGCGGCGCGTGCGATCACCAGTGGATGCCGTCGAAGAACGCGCCGGCCGCGTCCGGCTGCGGGCGCTCGGCGTAGACCACCGCATGCAGCAGCTCGGCGCCGCCATCGTCGGTGGCCCGGGCGCTCCACACCGCCTGCGCCACCACCGCGGTCCCGTCGGCCGCGCGGCCGAGCGCGCTCAGGCGCTGCGCATGCGGCAGCGCCAGGCCGCCGGCCGGCCGATAGTCCGCGCGCTCGACGCTGGCCGCATCGGCCTGCATGTTGGCCAGCGTGGCCTGCTGCCAGCCCGCCAGGACTTCGTCGGCGCGTCCGGCAGCCGGCAGGCGCGCCGCCATGATCGCAAAGGTCATGCCGGCGCCGCGGCAGCCGAGCATGGCCAGCTCGGTTTCCGCGCCGCCCAGCGGCACGCTGCGCGTCGTGCGGTCGGCCTTGCACGGCAGCAATGCACTGGCGCTGGAGCCGGGCAGCGTGACGGCGCGCCAGTTGAGCGCCGGCGTGCAGGCCGACGCGGCCAGCGCCAGGACCACGCCGGCAATGAGGCGAACGAATGGCATGGGGCGAATTATCAACGCGCGACGCAACGCCTTCTGGGAGAGAATCCGCCGCATGAACGCTCTCGACGGTATCCGCGTGCTGGATCTCTCGCGCGTGCTGGCTGGTCCCTGGTGCACCCAGACCCTGGCCGACCTGGGAGCCGACGTGATCAAGGTCGAGCGCCCCGACACGGGCGACGACACGCGCGCCTGGGGCCCGCCCTTCCTGGTCGACGACGACGGCCAGGAGACGCGCGAAGCGGCCTACTACCTGGGCGCCAACCGCAACAAGCGCTCGCTCACCTGCGACCTCGCCCGGCCCGAGGGGCAGGCCCTGGTGCGCGAGCTGGCAACGCACTGCGACGTCTTCATCGAGAACTTCAAGGTCGGCGACATGGCGCGCTACGGCCTCGATCACGCCACGCTGTCGGCGCTCAACCCGCGGCTGGTCTACTGCAGCCTGACCGGCTTCGGTCAGACCGGCCCGTATGCCCGGCGCGCCGGCTACGACTACATCATCCAGGGCCTGGGCGGCCTGATGAGCGTGACCGGCGAGCGCGACGATCGCGGCGGCGGCCCGCAAAAGGTCGGCGTCGCCGTGGCCGACCTGTTCACCGGGCTCTACGCCACGGTCGGCATCCTGGCGGCGCTGCGCCACGCCGAGCGCACCGGCGAGGGCCAGTACCTGGACCTGGCCCTGCTGGACACCCAGGTCGCCATGCTGGCCAACCTGGGCGCCAACCACCTCGTGGCCGGCACCCTGCCCGGCCGCATGGGCAATGCACACGCCAACATCGTGCCCTATCAGGTGTTCGAGGTCGCGCCGCGCCCCGACGGCGCCCGGGACTTCATCATCCTGGCCGTCGGCAACGACGGCCAGTTCGCGAAATTCTGCGCCGTCGCCGGCTGCCCGGAGCTGGCCCGGGACCCGCGCTTTTCCACCAACAGCGCGCGTGTGCGCCACCGCGAAGTGCTGGTACCGCTGCTGGAACCCATCCTCGCGCAGCGCGGCAAGGCCGAATGGCTGGCGGCCCTGGAAACCGCCCAGGTGCCGTGCGGGCCGATCAACGACCTGGACGAGGTGTTTGCCGATCCGCAGGTGCAGGCGCGTGGCATGGTGGACCGCTGGCAGCATCCGCTGCTGCAGGAACTGCGCCTGACTGCCAGCCCCCTCAGACTCGGCAAGACGCCAGTACGCAAGCGATGCCCTCCGCCCCTGCTGGGCCAGCACACCGAGGAAGTGCTGCACGAGCTGCTGGGCTGGGATGCCGCGCGCGTGGCCGCACTGCGTGCGCAGGGGGTCGTCTGACGATGGCCGGGCGACGCAGCCCGGCATCATCCTGAATCTGGCAGTTGGATGCGTCTGCCAGTGCTGTCATCGGCGTGCCAGGCAAGACGCGAGGAGGCCGCGCACTGGTGTGCGCCACGACGAGCAACGCCGCATGGCGCGCCGAGGGTGGTGCTGGCGGGCGTATAGCGCTTTGACCCAAGAGGTGAACGCCATCGGGACAGTCGAAGCCAATATTCATGCGGGTTTCAAGACGATGATCAGCGGTCAACTGCTGGATTCAGGATCATTGCCAACCCTCGACAGCGGAGACTCGAAACCATGGCCAACTACCTGCTCGTGCATGGCGTCTGGGGCGGCGCCTGGTACTGGCGCCCGGTGCAGCAGGCGCTGATCCACGCCGGCCACAACGCCCACGCCGTGACCCTGACCGGCCTGGGTGAGCGAGCCCATCTGCTGTCGCCCGACATCACCCTGGGCACCCACATCGCCGACCTGCGCCTGGCACTGGCGGCCGAAGAGCTGCAGGACTGCATCCTGGTCGTGCACTCCTACGCCGGCATGCTGGGCACCGCGGTGGCCGATCGCGAGCCGGCCGGCACCCTGCGGCACCTGGTCTACGTCGACGCCGTGATCCCGGCGCCAGGCGAGAGCTGGAGCAGCACGCAGGCCGACGCGACGCGGCGCGCGCGCCTGCACGCCGCCGAGATCAGCGCGACGGGCAGCTTCCCGCCCCCCGATCCGGGCGTGTTCGGCCTCGCCGGCGCCGATTACGCCTGGGTGCAGCGACGCCAGACGCCGCACCCTGGCCGCACCTATGTCGAGCCGCTGGATTTCGACCCCGGCCGCGTGGCCCGGATACCGCGCACCTTCGTCGACTGCACTCGGCCCCGGCTTGCCACGGTCGACGCCATGCGCCAGCGCGTGCGCGACCCCGGTTTCTGGGACGGCGCCTGGCTGCCCGGCAGCCGCGTCGTCGAACTGGCCACCGGCCATCACCCCATGATCAGCGACGTGGCCGCGACCACCCGGCTGCTGCTCGAGCTGGCCTGAGCCTGCCTTCCTTCCGGGCGGGCACGCGGGACACGGGGTTTTCACACGAGGGGCGGCGGCTGCAGAAATGGTGCCATCCTCTTAAAATCAGGGTCGTGAACGCTTCGAACATCACCCGCCGCGCCGCCCTCGGCGCCGCCGCATTGGTCGCCGCCGCCCTGGCCGGCTGCGGCACCGACGCGGCCCCCGATTCGACCTTCGTGCTGCTCGATGGCAGCAGCCAGACCACGCAGAACCTGCGGGGCAAGGTCACCCTGGTCAATTTCTGGGCCACCAGCTGCACCACCTGCGTGGCCGAAATGCCGCAGATCGTCGCCACCTACGACAAGTACCAGGCGCGCGGCTACGAGACCATCGCCGTGGCGATGGAATACGACCCGCCCAACTACGTGGTCAACTTCGCCGAGTCACGTCAGCTGCCCTTCAAGGTCGCGATCGACAACACCGGCGCCGTGGCCCGAGCCTGGGGCGACGTGCAGCTGACGCCGACCACCTACATCGTCGACAAGCAGGGCCAGATCGTCAAGAAATACGTCGGCGCGCCCGACTTCGTCGAACTGCACAAGCTGATCGAGAAGCTGCTGGCCAAGGCCTGACCACGCGTTCTCGACCGGGGCCGAAGGCGGCCCCCCGCCATCCGGAACAGCCGGTATCTCCCGCCTGCACGCTCTTTGGACTCCGCACGCCGTCAGCGCTTGCGTCGGAAATCGTCGTGGCAGGCCTTGCAGCGCTGCGCGGTCGGCCCGAACGCCGCCTTGAGCTGGCCGAGATCGCCACTCCTGGCCGCGGGCACCAGCACGTCCGACACCTGCGCCATCAGCACTTCGCTGCGTTCCTTGAACCTGGCCTGTTCCTGCCAGATCTCGGGACGAGCCGCGGTCTCGCGGCCCTTGTCGGTGCCCGGGCCAAAGGCGTGCCAGGGCAGGCGGGAGACCAGCAGGACCACGTCCGCGTCGGCCGACGCCGCAGCGGCATCGTACGGGATCTTGCCGTCGGCCATGGCGCCCAGATGCGCGAAGTGCGTGCCCATCACCGTCAAGGCGCTCTGGCGGTACTTGATCGCATCCTCGGGCTTGGCAAACTGGGCCAAGGCCGGCACCGCCACCCCGGTGGCAAACAGGGCCAGGATCAGATTCATCGCAGTCTTCATCATCGAGCGCACTCCTGTTGCGGTGAAAGAGCCCATGTGGCGCTACACTTTCGCCGAGGGGGTCATACAGCATAGCCGGCCTGTGGCGCCGGATTGTTTCCGACGGGTGAAGCCGTGCAACACATTCGTATCTGGGATCTGCCCACCCGCCTGTTCCACTGGGTCCTGGCCATCGCCGTGGTCGCGATGGTGGTTCTGGCCAACATCGGTGGCGATGCGATGCACTGGCACTTTCGCGTCGGCTACCTGATCTTCGCGCTGCTGCTGTTTCGCCTCGCCTGGGGCCTGGTGGGCGGCCATTGGTCGCGCTTTGCGACGTTCTGGCCCACGCCCACCCGGCTGCTGCGCCATCTGCGCGGCCAGGACGGGGCGACCGAGCACGCCGGCCACAATCCGCTGGGCGCCCTGTCGGTGCTGGCGATGCTGGTGGCGCTGGGCCTGCAGGTGGCCAGCGGGCTCTTTGCCGACGACGAGATCGCCTACTCCGGGCCACTCACCGGACGCGTGTCCGGCGCTGCTGTCGACCTGGCGACCAGCTATCACACGTTCTGGGGCAAATTGCTGGTCGTCGGCCTGGTGGCACTGCACGTACTGGCCATCGTCGTCTACCGGCTGCGCGGCCACCGGCTGGTCGGGCCGATGATCACGGGCGACAAGACGCTGGCGGGTGCAGTCATCGCCTCGAGCGACACGACGACCCGCCGCCTGCTTGCGCTGGCCCTGTTCGCCGTGGCCGCTGCCGTGGTCTACGCGGTGCTGCAATGGGGCGCGGTGCCGGCGTTCGGCTAGACTGCGCTGACTGCGTCCGCACGCCCCCTGTCTTCACCCTGAACCGCCGTTCCGGCTCCTGACCTCGGCCCCGTATCGTGGAACCAAGCCCGCCGGTTGAACTGATCATCGCCACCGAATCGGAACACATCGACGGCGCCCGCGCGCTGTTTCTCGAGTACGCCGAGCAGCTTGGCGTGGACCTCGAATTCCAGTCCTTCGACGCCGAGCTGAAGAGTCTGCCGGGCGACTACGCCGCGCCGCGCGGCAGCCTGCTGCTGGCCCTGGTTGATGGCGAACTGGCGGGCTGTTGCGCGCTGCGACCGATCGACGACGTCGACTATCCGAACGCCGCCGAGATGAAGCGCCTGTTCGTGCGCAAGGCGTTCCGCGGCTTCGGGCTCGGCCGCCAGCTCGCCGAAGCGATCCTGGAAGCCGCCATGCAACTGGGCTACGCGACCGTGCTGCTGGACACCCTGGACGACATGGAATCCGCGCGTGCGCTCTACGCCGACCTCGGTTTCGTCGAAATCCCACCCTATTATCACAACCCGATCGCCGGCGCCCACTACCTCAAGGCCGACCTCAACATGGCTTGAAGTGCCCCGTGGCGCCACTTGCTGCGCGACGTGGCGCCGGGGGGTGCTGCTGCCTTGCTTCAGCTTTTGACCTGCGCCAGCAGCGTCGCGCCGTCGCTGACTTCGGCCTTGGTCGGGTCGCCCTCGACGTTGAGCGTGACGACCTTGCCGTCGCGCACCAGCATCGAGAAGCGCTGGCTGCGCAAGCCCAGGCCCAGGCCGCTGGCGTCCAGCGTGAGGCCGGTGGCCTTGGCAAATTCGGCGTTGCCGTCGGCCAGCATGCGAATCTTGCCGACCGTCCCCCGATCGCGCGCCCAGGCGCCCATCACGAAGGGATCGTTCACCGCCACGCACCAGACCTCGTCAACCCCCGCCGCCTTGAGCGCCGCCAGGTTGTCCAGGTAGCTGGGCACGTGCTGGTTCGAGCAGGTCGGGGTGAAGGCCCCGGGCACCGCGAACAGGGCAATCGTCTTGCCGGCCGCCGCCTGGGTCACGTCCACCGGGTTCGGCCCGATGCTGCAACCGCCGCCTTCCACTTCCGAGTATTCCGCCAGCGTCACTGCCGGCAGCTTGTCGCCCACCTTGATCATCCGATTGCTCCTTTCATGTGAATGGCGCTGCCGACGTTCCGCGTTCGCGGCGTCCGCAGCACACCAATGAGAACGGCCCACATTGTGGGCCGTTTCGAACACCTGCGCTGAGCGCAGGGCTGGCGGGCGCGCGAACGCGCCGCCGTGATCAGACGCGCGCGGCCTTCTGCACCAGGCGCGTGGCAACCCAGTTCTTGGTCTTGGACAGCGGGCGGCTCTCGGTGATCTCCACCGTGTCTCCGAGCTTGTATTCGCCGTTCTCGTCGTGGGCGTGGTACTTGCTCGAGCGAATCACGATCTTGTGGTAGATGGGGTGCTTGACGCGGCGCTCGACCATTACCGTGACGGTCTTCTCCCGCTTGTCACTCACCACCTTGCCGATCAGGGTGCGCTTCAGCGATGGTTTGGCTTCGGTCATCATCATTCCTTGCTGGCAGCAGCCTGCATTTCGGCCAGCACGGTCTTGGCGCGCGCGATGGCGCGGCGCGTCTGGGCAAGCTGGGCGGTGTTGTTCAGTTGCTGGGTTGCCTTCTGCATGCGCAGGTTGAAGTGCGCCTTCTGCAGCGCCTTCACCTCGGCCTGCAGGCCGGCAACATCCTTCTGACGCAATTCAGCGGTCTTCATCGGAAATCCTTTCTCGTCACTCGACGATCGAGCGCGTCACGAAGGTGGTGCGCAGCGGCAGCTTGGCTGCAGCCAGCGCAAACGCCTCGCGCGCCAGCGACTCGGGCACGCCGACGATCTCGTAGAGCACCTTGCCGGGCTGGATCTCGGCGACGTAGAACTCGGGGCTGCCCTTGCCGCTGCCCATGCGCACCTCGGCCGGCTTGGTCGAGATCGGCTTGTCCGGGAACACGCGGATCCAGATGCGGCCACCGCGCTTGACGTGGCGCGTGATGGCACGACGCGCGGCCTCGATCTGGCGCGCCGTCAGGCGGCCGCGGTCGGTTGATTTCAGGCCGAACTCGCCGAAGGCGACGGTGTTGCCACGCGTGGCAATGCCCGTGTTGCGGCCCTTGTGTTCCTTGCGGTATTTTCTGCGTTTGGGTTGCAGCATGCTTATTCTCCTTTGGCGCCGTCGGCAGCCTCGGCGCCGGCTGCGCCCGCAGGCGCCTCGGCCTTGCGCACGCGCTTGGCCGCCGGCCGGGCGTCGGTCGCCTCGGCGGGCTTGTCGCTGCCGTCGGCCGGTGCGGCACCGGCGGGGGCACGACGCACACCGCCACCGCCGCCACGACCCGGACGCTCGCCACGGCGCCCGCGCGGACCGCGGCGCTCCTCGCCTTCGGGGCGCGGCGTGCTGTCGAGCGACGGCGCGTCGCTGCGGCCCAGGTTGTCGCCCTTGTAGACCCAGACCTTGACACCGATGGTGCCGTAGGTGGTGTGGGCCTCGGAGAAACCGTAGTCGATCTCGGCGCGCAGCGTGTGCAGCGGCACGCGACCCTCGCGATACCACTCGGTGCGGGCGATCTCGATGCCGTTCAGGCGGCCCGATGACATGATCTTGATGCCCTGCGCGCCCAGGCGCATGGCGTTCTGCATGGCGCGCTTCATGGCGCGGCGGAAGGCAATGCGGCGCTCCAGCTGCTGGGTGATCGAGTCGGCGATCAGCTGCGCATCGACCTCGGGCTTGCGCACCTCCTCGATGTTTACGGCCACCGGCACGCCCAGCTGCTCGCTGAGCTCGCGCTTCAGACGCTCGATATCCTCGCCCTTCTTGCCGATCACCACGCCCGGACGGGCCGAGTAGATGGTGATGCGGGCGTTCTTGGCCGGGCGCTCGATCAGCACGCGCGAGACGGCGGCGTTCTTCAGCCTGGAGCGCAGGTGCTCGCGCACCTTGATGTCCTCGGCCAGCATGCCGGCGTAGTTGCGGTTGCTGGCATACCAGCGGCTGGCCCAGTTGCGGCTGACGGCGAGGCGGAAGCCGGTCGGATGGATTTTCTGTCCCATAGTTCTCTCGCGGCCTTTCTCAGTTGCCCACCGTCACGTACACGTGGCACGTGGGCTTGGACAGGCGTGCACCACGGCCCTTGGCACGCGCCGCCGAGCGCTTCAGCGCCATGCCCTGCTCGACATAGATGCTGGTCACGCGCAGCTCGTCGATGTCGGCGCCCTCGTTGTGCTCGGCATTGGCAATCGCCGACTCGAGCACCTTGCGCACGATCGGCGCCGCCTTCTTCGGCGTGAAGTTCAGGATGTCCAGCGCCTGGTCCACTTTCTTGCCCCGGATGAGGTCGGCCACCAGCCGGCCCTTCTGGGCCGACAGGCGCACGCCTCGCAGGACTGCACGGGTTTCTGTTGCCATAGCTTACCTCTTGGCCTTCTTGTCCGCCACGTGCCCCTTGAAGGTGCGCGTGAGGGCGAACTCGCCGAGCTTGTGGCCGACCATCTGATCGGTGACGTAGACCGGCACGTGCTGCTTGCCGTTGTGCACGGCAATCGTCAGGCCGATGAACTCGGGCAGGATCATGGAGCGGCGCGACCAGGTGCGGATCGGCTTCTTGTCCTTGCCGGCATTGGCCTTGTCGACCTTGGCCAGCAGGTGGTGGTCCACAAACGGACCCTTTTTCAGAGAACGAGTCATTTGCGGTGGTCCTTATTTCTTGCGGCGCGACACGATCATGTTCTGCGTGCGGCGATTGCGGCGCGTGCGATAGCCCTTGGTCAGGTTGCCCCAGGGGTCGACCGGGTGCTTGCCGCTCTTGCTGCGGCCCTCGCCACCGCCCATGGGGTGGTCCACCGGGTTCATCGCGATGCCGCGCACGGTCGGGCGGATGCCCAGCCAGCGCTTGACACCGGCCTTGCCGAGCTGGCGCAGGCTGTGCTCCTCGTTGGCGACCTCGCCGATGG
>CAYRHV010000026.1:0-16675 GCA_964424045.1 uncultured Ottowia sp.
TTGCCGGCGCGCTCGTGCACGGCGCGGCGGCGGATGTGGTGGCGGTCCTCGGCCAGGTTGGCCAGCAGGCTGAAGTGGGTGAAGGCGCGGATCACGCTCACGGTCTGGTCGCCGCTCAGGCCGTTGAGCAGCTTGCGCAGCGCGTTGCCGGCGGTCTGGTCGGCGTCGCGGCGGAACGCCACCGACAGCGTGCGGATGCGCTCCACCAGCTCGAAGGCGGCGCCGCCCTCGTGCTCGCGGATCACGTCGCCCAGCATGCGCCCGAGCAGCCGGATGTCCTGGATCAGTGGCTGTTCCTTGCTCGAGCGGCTGGACGAGCCGCTGGCCGGCTTGCGTGCGGGGGATGGGGCGGTGGCCATGAAGGGATCCTTTTCTGGAAAGCGGCGGGACGAGGTTCAGGCATCGTGCCAGATCAGCTGGCCCTGGCCGATCTCGTTCAGCTGCGCGACCAGGGTGGCGGCCTGGTCTTGCGGCAGTTCGAAGCGCAGCTGCACCTGCGCGGCGTGCTCGGCCACCAGCGCCCGGGCGCCGGCGCGTTCCAGCTCGCGCCGCAGCGCGCCTTCGAGCGCGTAGGGCAGGGTGCAGGCCAGGGCCTGCCAATGCTGCAGCGGGATCTTTTCGGTCTGCTGCAGCGCGGTCGCCACGGCTTCGGTATAGGCACGCACCAGGCCGCCGGCGCCCAGCTTGACGCCGCCGAAGTAGCGCACCACGGTCGCCAGCACGCCGTCGAGCTGCTGCTGGCGCAGCACGTTCAGCATCGGGCGGCCGGCCGTGCCGCCGGGCTCGCCGTCGTCGACGGCAGCCGAATCGCCGCCCGCCAGCAGCGCCCAGCAGACGTGGTTGGCGGTCGGGTGCAGGGCGCGCAGCGCGGCCACGCACTGCTGCGCCTGGGCCCGGTCGGCCACGGGCTCGACGCAGGCCAGGAAGCGGCTCTTGCGGACCAGCAGTTCGTGCGTGCCGGCGCGGGCCAGGGTGAAGCGCATGCGGGGTGTCGTGCTCCGGACTCACTGATACCGATTCGCGTTCAAGAATATGACGAATGGCGCCGAACGCTACCCGCCCGGCCCACCACGCCGCAGTCATTGAAGCGCAGCGAGGTCATTCGTCATTTGTCATTTCAAACGCCAGTTCGAACGAGCGCCAGCGCCCGGGCCTGCAGGCCGGCCGTGAGGCCGACGGGCCGATCCACGTCCCAGGCCAGCAAGCCTCGCGCGCTGCGTCGAAAGTGGTGCTGCTTTCTCATGGATCACGGGCCGGCGTCGCGTCCCGGCTTTTTGTCATTCACGTATGGGGATTCACTTCTGCGCGTGATCGCGGCGATAGAGCGCCCACTCCTCGATCACGGTGCCATCGGGCAGATGGCACACGCTCTTGTCACCCGCGGCGTCCCGGACGATTTCCAGCTTGCCGCCCTGGCTGATGCAGTATTCGGAAGCGGGGTTGGCCAGGGCGGGCCGGCTGGTTGGGGTCTGGGGCGGGGTGTTGCACCCGGCGAGCAGTGGCAGCGTGGACATGAGGGTGAGGGCGGTGCATGTTTTCAGGGCGATTTTCATCGGTCTTCCTGGGATGGCGCCTGGGAAACGGAGGCCGCCAGGCGTCGGCAGGATGGAATTTTCAACCACGGTTACAGGGCGTCGATCATCGCAGGCCGGCGCGCGAACAGGGTCCTCACGGCGCAATCTTCTTCTTCAGCGCCTGCGCCACCGGCCGCGGCAGGCTGGGCAGCGAGCGCAGCAGCCAGGGCAGCACCTTGCGCTTGGCGCCCGAGAGCGATTCGGGCACCAGCGCCTCGATCAGGTGCGGGCCGGGCTGGGCCAGCGCGTAGTCCAGTGCCTGGCAGAAGTCCTCGGCGGTGCTGGCGCGCACTGCGTGCACGCCCATGCCTTGGGCGAGCCGGGCGAAGTCGAGCTGCGGGCCGTGCAGGTCGAGCTGGGCGCGCGCCCGGGCGCCGCCGGCTTCCGCACCCACGCGATCGAGCTCGACGTTCAGCACCGAATAACTGGCGTTGTTGAAGATGATGGCCGTGACGTTCAGCTGCTCGCGTGCCAGGCTCCACAGCGCCTGGATGGTGTACATCGCGCTGCCGTCGCCGATCAGCGCGATCACCGGCCGATCCGGGCAGGCGATGGCCGCGCCCACGGCGCTCGGCAGGCCCTGGCCGATGGCGCCACCGGTGAGCGTGAGCAGGTCGTGGCGCGGGGCGCCTGCGGTCATCACGTTCAGCATCAGGCCGCTGGTGATGGCCTCGTCGATCAGGATCGCGTTCTCGGGCAGCAGATGGCCCACGGCCTTGCAGACCTTGGGGGCGGTGAGGCGGCCGAGTGGACGATCGGGGCGTCGGGCCGGCTGCAGCGGCGGCTGCACGCCGCTGGCGCCCAGCGCTTGTGCGAGCCTGGCGAGGCTGGCGGCGGCGTCCTGATCGGGCGCCGCCAGGGTGTGCACGGTGCAGCCTGCGGGTACGAGGTCGCTGGGCTTGCCGGGATAGGCGAAGAACGAGACCGGCGACTTGCTGTCCACCAGCACGAGGTGGCGCACGCCGGCGAGTTGCACGCCGGCCATCTCGGCCAGATAGGCCACGCGTTCGACGAAGGGGAGCCCGGCACCGCGTTCCATGCGCGTCGGAAACACCTCGGCCAGCATCTGCACGCCGCTGTGGGCGGCGATGCGGGCGGCATCGAGCAGCGCCGCCTCGCGCAGCGCCTGGCCGCCCAGCAGCAGCACGGTCTTTTCGCCGCCCTGGATGGCCTGGGCAATGGCCTGCACGGTCGCGTCGTCGGCCGGCTGCGGCGCGGGCGCGGGCGGCGGCGGGCAGGGCTGGCCGCCTTCGCCCCAGGACACGTCGGCCGGCAGGATCAGTGTCGCCACCTGGCCGGGCAGGCCGCGCGCCGCCGCCAGCGCATCGACGGCGTCCTGGCACAGGGCGGCGGTGCTCTGCGAGGTGCGCACGAAGCCGGGTGAGACGTTGCGCGCCACGGTCTCGATGTCGGACTGCAGCTGGGCGTCGTATTGGACGTGCCAGGTCGCATGGTCGCCGACAATGTTGAGCACCGGCACCTTGCCCTTGCGCGCGTTGTGCAGGTTGGCCAGGCCATTGCCCAGGCCGCAGCCCAGGTGCAGCAGCACGGCGGCGGGCTTGCCGGCCATGCGGGCGTAGCCGTCGGCGGCGCCGGTGGCGACACCCTCGAACAGCGCCAGCACGGCGCGCACCCGTGGCTCCGAATCGAGCGCGGCGACGAAGTGCATCTCGCTGGTGCCGGGGTTGGAAAAGCAGACCTCGACGCCGGCATCGGCCAGGGTCTTGAGCAGGGCTTGGGCGCCGTTCATGGGCAGGCTCCTCGAATCATCGGATTGCGTTCAGCGGTTGCGCCAGAGCATGAAGTCCAGCATCCGGCGCGCCAGGCCACGATACGGCGGCATCAGGAAATCCACCGTGCGCAGCGGCCCCTGGCGGAACACCGGGCGCAGCTTGGAGAAGGTCAGGAAGCCCTCGCGCCCGTGGTAGTGGCCCATGCCGCTGTTGCCGACGCCGCCGAAGGGCAGGGCATGCTGCCCGGCGTGCAGCAGGGTGTCGTTCAGCGTGACGCCGCCCGACAGCGTCTGCTGCAGGTAGAAGTCCTGCTCCTGGCGGTCGTTGCTGAACAGGTAGAGCGCCAGCGGGTGCGGGCGGTCGTTGATGTACTGGACCACGTCCTCGCGGCGCTGGTAGGGCAGGATGGGCAGCAGCGGGCCGAAGATCTCGCGCTGCATGACCTGCATGCGGTCGTGCACGTGCAGCAGGGCCACCGGCGGCATGATGCGCAGTGCCGCGTCGCCGGGCTGGCCCGGCAACAGGGGCACGGCCTGCGCGCCCTGTTGAACGGCGTCCTGCAGCATGGCCTGCAGGCGCTCGTGCTGATGCTCGTCGATGATGGCGGTGTAGTCGCCGCTGAGCAGGTCGGGGTAGCGTTGCGCCAGGATCTGCTGCGCGTGCTCGATGAAGGCCTGCTCCTGGCCCGCTGGCAGGAACAGGTAGTCGACGTTGGTGCAGATCTGGCCGGCGTTGAGCATCTTCACCCACAGGATGCGCTCGGCGGCCTTTTGCAGCGGGTAGTCGGCGGCGACGACGGCAGGCGACTTGCCGCCCAGCTCCAGCGTCACCGGCGTCAGATTCGCCGCGGCATTGGCCATCACGGCGCGGCCCGTTTGCGGCGAGCCGGTGAAGAACAGGTGGTTGAACGGCAACTGGGTGAACAGCGGCCCGAGCGGCTGGCTTGGCCCGGCGTCGTCGTCGGCAAACAGGCTCATCTTGTCGGCCGGGAAGTAGCCGGGCAGGAGCTTCTGCAGCAGGCGCGCGGTGTGGGCGGAGTTCTCCGACATCTTCACCATCGCGCGATTGCCGGCGGCGAGCGCGCCGATCAGCGGCTGCACCACCATGGCGATGGGGAAGTTCCAGGGCGCGACGATGCCGACCACCCCCACCGGCTGCGGCTGCACGAAGGCGCTGGCCAGCGGGTGCTGCGTGATGTCGAGCGGGCGGCGCTGGCGCTCCATCCAGCGTGGCAGCTGGCGGATGGCGTCGAGCGCGCCTTCCTGTCCCTGCAGCAGCTCGGTGGCCAGGGTCTCGAAGCGGCTGCGGCAGCCGAAGTCCCGGTTCACGGCCTCGACCAGTGCGTCGCGGTTTTCCACCAGCAGGCGGTGCAGCGCGCGCAGGTCGGCGCGGCGCTCTTCCAGGCTGGGGTAGCGGTTGCCGGCGAAGGCGGCCTGCTGCTGCGCGAAGCAGTCGCGCAGGATGGCGGGCAGGTGCGGGGGGATGTGCACGGCCTGCCAGGCCGCGCGGGGTGGGTTGGTCGTCATGGCGATCCTTTCGACGAACGGGCCTGGGCACGGCGGGCGATGCCGTCGCCCACGGCGCGCGCCAGGCGCGGCAGGTGGCGGGAGAGGAAGGCGGTCAATGCGGCTTTGGGCGTGTCGGTGATCTCGAACTCGCGCCGCGCGATGCCGCGCAGCAGCCTGGGCACGGACACGTCCAGCGTGCTGCTGCCGGCAAAGTCCTTCATGGCGGCCGAGACCGGATGCATGGCGCGCCGCTCCTGCTCGACCATGGGCGTCATGATCTCGCCGGGGCAGCACAGGCTGACGTCCATGCCCCGCAGCCTGAGTTCGTAGCGCAGCGCCTCGGCCAGGCCGCGCACGCCGAACTTGGAGGCGCAGTAGGCGGTGTAGCCGAAGTTGCCGGTCAGCGCCGCGAGCGAGGCGATGAAGGCGATCTGGCTGCCGGCCTGCATGTGCGGCAGCACGGCGGCGGCGAAGTGGCGCGAGCCCTTCAGGTTGACGTCGACCACGCGCTCGAACTCGGCCGCGGGCGTGTCCACCAGCGGCCCGTTGTGCAGCACGCCGGCGCTGTTGATCGCGAGATCGGGCGCGCCCAGTTCCCGCACCGCCTGCGCCACGGCAGCTTCGATGGCTTCGGCCTGCGACACGTCGGATGGGTAGCAGGCAAAGCGCTGCTCCGGGCCTTTTGCGGCTGCGCGCAGCTCGGCCAGCACGTCCTCGGCGGCCGAGCGGTTGAAGAGGGCGATGCTGGCCCCCTCGGCCGCCAGGCGCCGCGCCATGTCGCGGCCGATGCCGCTGCTGGCGCCGGTGATGAACACCGTGCGCGGCGCGCCGTGCTTCCAGGGATAGGCGCTCACCGCCAGTCCTCGCGCAGCATGGCAGCGCCCTTTTCGCCCACCATGTAGCTGGGCGCGGTGGTGTTGCCGCCGGGAATCGTCGGGAAGATCGAGCTGTCGATCACGCGCAGGCCTTGCAGGTCGTGCACGCGCAGGCGCGCGTCGACCACGCTGTCCGTCGCATCCGGCCCCATGCGGCAGGTGCTGGTGGGGTGGTAGTTGGTGCCGGCGACGCGGCGGCAGTAGTCGGCGTAGTCGTCATCGGTGCGGCAGTGCGCGGTGCGCAGGTCGGCCTTGACACGCGCCTTCATGGTCGGCGTGTCGTAGACCCGGAGCACCTGGCGCACGCCCTTGACCATGGTGGCGATGTCGCCCTCGTGCGAGAAGTAGCGGAAGTCGATCGCCGGGTCTTCCTGCCAGCGCGGGCTGGCAATCTGCACCTGCCCGCGGCTCCTGGGGTGCAGCAGCAGCACGTGGGTCGACATGCCGTGGCGTGCATACATCCTGCGGCCATGGTCCATGGCCAGCACGACGACGAATTCGTACTGCACCTCCGGGGCGGGTGAATCCGGCGCGAGCCGCATGAAGCCCGTGACCTCGGCGAAGTTGGTGGTGCACATGCCGCGGCGCTCCCGGCGCCAGCGCTGCACGGCGCGCCACAGGCTGCGCGCGCCGGTGGGCGAGATGCCCACGAGATCCGGGTCGCCCGGGATGTGGTGGCCCAGGATCACGTCCAAGTGGTCCTGCAGGTTCTGGCCCACGGCGGGCAGGTGCGCGACCACGGAGAGCCCGAAGCGCTGCAGTAGCGCGCCGTCGCCCACGCCGGAGAGCTGCAGCAGCTTGGCCGACAGGATGCCGCCGCTGCTGACGATGACTTCCTTGCGCGCGCGGATCTGGCGCTGCTGGCCGCCCTGCACCACCTCCACGCCGACGGCGCGCGTGCCTTCGAACAGGACGCGTGTGACCGGGCTGTCGCACTGCAGGTGCAGGTTGGGTCGCTTGCCCAGGTGCGGCAGGATCCAGGCCTGTCCGGCGTGGTGGCGCTCGCCGCCCTTCATCATCACCTGCGTGGGGCGAAAGCCGTCCTGGGTGGCGCCGTTCAGGTCCGGGTTGAGCGGCCAGCCGAGCTCGCGGAAGGCCTGGTTCAGCGTTTCGTGCCAGGGGTTGTCGGTGCGCAGTTCCTCGACCCAGACCGGCCCCTTGTTGCCGTGCCAGGGATCGTCGTCGGCATTGAAGGTCTGGTTGTTCTCGCTCTTCCGGAAGTAGGGCAGCACCTCGCTCCAGCCCCAGCCGGGGTTGCCGGCCGCCGCCCAGCCGTCGTAGTCCAGCGGGTTGCCGCGCATGTACATCAGCATGTTGATGCGGGTGCCGCCGCCCAGGCCGCGGCCCAGCGGGTGGTAGGCGCGCTTGCCGTTCAGGCCCTGCTCGGGGCCGCTGTGGAGGCCCCAGTTGCAGGCGCTGCGCCTGAGCCCGTAGACGAGCGAGGCCAGCGCCGCGTTGGTGGCGAGCAGCCCGTTGCGCTGGCCGGGCCCGGCTTCGAGCAGCAGCACGTCGTGGCGTGCGTCCTCCGACAGGCGCGAGGCCACGGCGCAGCCGGCGGGGCCGGCGCCGATGACGATGAAGTCGTGCTCGGCCGGCATCGGGCTCAGGCGCCTGCCGTGATGTGGCGCGCCGCCGCCTTGGCCGTCAGGATGCAGCCGGGCAGGAAGGTGCCTTCCAGCGAGCGCTTGCCACTGGCGCCGCCGCCGCCGAAGCCCGCTGCCTCGCCGACGCAGTAGAGGCCATCCACCGGCTCGTCCCGACCGTCGAGCACGCGGCTCCCCAGGTCGGTCTGCAGCCCGCCCAGGCTCTTGCGCGTGATGAGCTGGGTCTGGATGGCGATGAAGGGGCCGGCCCCGGACTGCTGCAGCGGCGCGGGCTTGCAGGTGCGCAGGCGATCCGACTTCCATTCGCGGGCAGTCAGGATGCGGCGCACCTGGATGTCGTCCTCGGGCCGGCCGCCCGGGGCGAACAGCGCGTCCCAGGCGTTCATGGTCGCCTGCAGCACCTCAGGCCGCACGTCGAGCGAGGCGGTGAGCGCGTTCATCCGGTCCGCCAGTTCGGCCAGCGTGTCGGCGACGATGAAGTGCGGGCTCTGGCGCGCCATCTGGTCGACCAGGCGCTGGTTGCCGAGCAGCGTGTCCTTCAGGAAGAGCAGGAACTGGCGGTCGCGGATGCGCGCGTTGTGCTCGGCGCCCGAGATCGCGAACTCCTTCAGCGCGATGCGCCGGTTCAGCAGCTGCCAGGTCCAGGGTTTTTCCTGTTCGGCCACGCGCTGGCACAGCCAGTGGGTGTCGAAGCCGGTGACCAGGGGCTCGGGGCCGATGCGCTGGCCGCGGTGGTCCAGCCACAGCGCCGACTTGCAGGGGATCAGCGACAGGCCGTGGCCCGGGAAGTGCGGGAACGGGTGCGGGATGCCGGCAGCGTAGTTCCACATCTCGCCGGCGTGGGTGATCTGCGCGTCCAGGTGCTCGGCGGCCCAGTGGTGCATGCGGCCGTCAGCAAAGGGATGCGCGCCGTTCAGCATGGTGGCGGGCAGGGGCCGGTCGCTGGGCCAGTTGCGGCGCGCTTCCTCGTGGCTGCCATTGATGCCGCCCATGGCCAGCACCACGGTGGGCGCGGCGAGCCGCACCTCGCGCCCCGTGGCCTCGTCAACGGCGACGGCGCCGGCGAGCTTGCCGCCTGCGCGCTCCAGCGCCGTGACGCGATGCCGGTGCAGCACGGTGAGGCGACCGCCCGAATCGGCGGCGCGCAGCTGCTCGATCAGCCGCAGCGCCATGAAGCGGGACGTGCCCCAGACGATGTGGTAGCGCGCCACGCTGTTGCCGTCGCCATTCATGCCGCGCTCGACCAGGTTCACGGCCGGCATGAATCGGATGCCCTCATTCACCAGCCAGTCATGGACCTGCGGGCGCGACTGCTCGACGTAATGTCGCGCCCAGGCCAGTGGCCAGTGGTCATCGGGCGCCAGTTCGCCAAAGCGGATCCAGTCCTTCAGCGCCCGCTCCGGCGTGTCGGCGATCTTCATCCTGGCCTGCAGCGGCGTGCCGACCAGCGCCATGCCGCCAAAGGCCCACAGCGCCAGCCCGCCGAAGCGCTCCGGGGTGTCGCGGTCCACCAGCGTGACACGCTTGCCTGCGCGCAGCAGTTCGAGCGCGGTGACGATGCCCGCCAGACCGCCGCCGATCACCAGGGTGTCGCTTGTCGTCGTTGCCATGTCGATTTTTCCCCGAAGGGGAAGATAGCCGCCAGACCGTCGATTGAATTGACTTTGAAGGCCAAGGCAATTGACTTCATGTGCCAATGTCGGATTCAGGCGGCACAATCGCCTCCCATGGATTCCGTGACCCAGCTGGTCCTGGGCGCAGCCGTCAGCGTGGCGGTGATGCGCCGGCGCACCGCCGTGTGGAAGGCGGCGCTGTGGGGTGGCGTGGCCGGCACGCTACCGGACCTGGACGTGCTGATCCGGCACGGCGACCCCATCCTGGACATGGTGCTGCACCGCGCCGAGAGCCATGCGCTGTTCTGGCTCACGCTGTTCTCGCTGCCATTCGCCTGGGCGGTGGCGCGCGTGCAGCGCGAGGGCTGGCAGTGGCGCCGCTGGTGGCTGGCCCTGTGGCTGGCGCTGGTCACGCACCCGCTGCTGGATGCCTTCACGGTTTACGGCACGCAGTTGCTGCTGCCGTTCACCGACGATCCGGTGGCGCTGGGCAGCGTGTTCATCATCGACCCCGCCGTGACCCTGCCGTGGCTCATCGGCCTCGCGCTGGCGCTGGCGCGCCGTGGCGACGCGCGCGGGCAGCGTGCCAACCTGTGGGGCCTGGGCGTGGGCACGGCGGTCCTGCTGGTCGGGGTCGGCCTGCAGGCGCACGTGGATCGCGTGGCGCGCGCCAGCCTGGCGCAGCAGGGCGTGGCGCCCGAGCGCGTGCTGGTCACGCCGGCGCCGCTGTCGATGCTGCTGTGGCGCGTGGTGGCCGTGCAGGGCGAGGCCTATCACGAGGGCTTCCACGGCCTGCTCGACGCGCCGGGCGCGATGCGCTTCGAGCGCTTCGATCGGGGCACGCGCCTTGAGCCCGCCGTGGCGAATATCGACGGCGCACAGCGCATCCGCCGCTTCAGCCATGGCTTCTACAAGCTGCACGAGAACGCGCGTGGCCAACTCGTCATCACCGACCTGCGCATGGGGCTGGAGCCGCACTACACCTTTGCCTTCGCCGTGGCCGCGCGCGGCTCGGGCTTCCAGTCCCTGCCGGTGGCCCGGTCCGTGGGCGGGACCGGCCCCATCCCGCCGACCCTGGCCTGGCTGGGCCGGCGCGTCCGGGGCGAGCCGGTCCCGCCGCCGCGCTGAGCCCATCGCCATGGCCCTGCAAGCCACCGTATCCCTGAGCTGGGTCAACACCGTGCTGGACGCTGCCCGCAGGCAGGGCGTGGCGCGCGAAGTGCTGCTGGCGCAGGCCAGCATCGCGCCCGAGGCCTTGCGGCAGGAGCGCTGGCCCATCGACCACATCACCCGGCTCTGGCGCGCGGCGGTTCACGCGACGCAGGACGCGGGCTTCGGGCTCAAGGCCGGCAGCCAGGCCGGCCCGGCCAACTTCAACGTGGTGGGCGAGCTGCTGCAGGCCAGCGCCACGCTGCGCGAGGCGATCGCGGCGGTGCAGAAGTACCAGCGCCTGATCAGCGACGGCGGCCGCTTCCAGATGGTCGCGGGCGCGGACGCCAGCTGGCTCATCTACCACCCGCGCCAGGGCACGCTGGCCTTCAGCCCGCACCAGGTCGAGGCGGTACTGGCGGCGGCGCTGGGATTCATCCGCGGCGCGGTGCGCGGCAGCCTGGGCGGCGCGGTGCGGCCCCGGCAGGTGCAGTTCAGCCAGCCGCGCGTCGGGCCCCTGGCCGGCTACCGAGAGGTCTTTGCCTGCCCGGTGGCGTTCGAGCAGGCCTTCAGCGGCCTGCTGCTCGACAACGCCCTGCTGGATGCGCCGCTGGCGCGCGCCGACGCGCACCGCTTGCGCGAGCACCAGCGCGCGGCTGCGGCGCGCCTGGCCGGCCTCAGCGAAGGTGGCGCCCTGGCGCAGGACCTGCGGGCCTGGATGACGATTGCCCTGGTGAGTCGCGTGCCCACGCGCGCCGAGGCCGCGCAGGCCCTGGGCATGAGCGAGCGCACCCTGGCGCGGCGCCTGCAGGCGCTGGGACTGAGCTTTGCCGGCGTGCTCGACGACGTGCGCCGCGACGCCGCGCTGCAGGCCGTGAGCGGGACGAGGCGGCCGCTGGCCGACATCGGGCTCGCGCTGGGGTATGCCGAGCCGAGCGTGTTCTGGCGCGCGTTCCGGCGTTGGACCGGCGGCACGCCGCAGGCCTGGCGCGCCGCGCACGTCGAGTCGGCGCGAACCGGCTGAAGCGCCGGTGGGCGCCCACTGGTCCGCCCGGCCCGACCGGGTGTGCAGCGCCGGGGCGGCCCATGCGCCACCCGGCCGCGCGTCGTCTCAGATGTGCAGCGCGTGTCCCAGCGCGCGCAGCGCCGCTTCCTGCACCGCCTCGCCCAGCGTCGGGTGGGCGTGGATGGTGTCGCCGATGTCTTCCAGCCGCGCACCCATCTCGATCGATTGCGAGAAGGCGGCCGCGAGTTCCGCCACGCCGTGGCCGACCGCCTGCCAGCCCAGGATCAGGTGGTTGTCCTTGCGCGCGACCACGCGCACGAAGCCGCTGCTCGATTCCAGCGTCATGGCGCGGCCGTTGGCGGCGAACGGGAACGCGGCCTCGATGCAGTCGATGCCGGCCGCGCGCGCCTCGCCCGGGGTGCGTCCGGCCACCACCACTTCAGGGTCGGTGAAGCAGACCGCGGGCACCGCCATCGGCTCGAAGCGCCGGTTCTGGCCGGCCACCTGCTCGGCCACGACCACGCCCTGCGCCATGGCACGGTGTGCCAGCATCGGCTCGCCGGTGAGATCGCCGATGGCCCAGACATTGCGCATCGAGGTGCGGCAATGCGCGTCGACCGCCACGTTGCGCCCCGCCATGTCGAGCTGCAGCGACTCCAGGCCGTAGCCGGTGGTGCGGGCGCGGCGACCGACGGCCACCAGCACGCGGTCGGCCGGCAGGGCGAACTCGTCGGCCTGGGCGTTGCGCACGTGCACGCCCTGGCGCTCGTCGTGGCCCTGCACGCTGCAGCCCAGGTGCAGCACCATGCCGCTTTTCTTGAGGGCATCCAGCACCGGCTTGGTGAGTTCCTCGTCATAGGTCGGCAGCACGTGCTGCTGGGCCTCGACCACGGTGACCTCGACCCCCAGCTTGCGATAGGCGATGCCCAGCTCGAGCCCGATGTAGCCGGCACCCACCACCACCAGGCGGCGCGGCAGCGCGTCCGGCGAGAGCGCGTCGGTGGACGACCAGATGGCACCGCCAAACGGCATCGAGGGCAGTTCCACCGGGTCCGATCCGGTGGCCAGCAGCAGGTGCTCGCAGCGCACACGCACCGGCTCGCCGTCGGCCGGCGTGACGGTGACGGTCTTGCCGTCGTCGATGTGGGCCCAGCCGGCCAGCGCCTGCACGCCGGCCTTGCGCAGCAGGGCACCGACGCCGCCGGACAGGCGATCGACGATGCCGTCCTTCCAGCGCACGGTCTGGGCGATGTCGATTTCCGGCTGCTGCACGCGGATGCCCAGGGCCGAGCCGCCGCCGGCCTGCTGGCGCGCCTGCTCGAAGGCCTGGGCCGCGTGGATCAGCGCCTTCGACGGAATGCAGCCGATCGTCAGGCAGGTGCCGCCCAGGCGCGCGCCTTCGACCAGCACGGTGGGCACGCCCAGTTGCCCGGCACGGATGGCGGCGACGTAGCCGCCCGGGCCACCGCCGACGACCAGCAGCTTGGTGGTGATTTCTTTCATTGCCTGTTACTCCACGAACAGCAGGGCCGGGGTTTCGAGCAGGGCGCGCATGGCCTGGATGAACTCGGCCGCGTCCATGCCGTCGACCACCCGGTGGTCGAACGAGGACGAGAGGTTCATCAGCAGGCGCGCCACCACCTGGCCGCCCTGCAGCATCGGGCGCTCGATCATGCGGTTGACGCCGACGATCGCCACCTCGGGGTGGTTGATCACGGGCGTCGAGACGATGCCGCCCAGTGCGCCCAGGCTGGTCAGGGTGATGGTCGAGCCCGACAGTTCCTCGCGCGCCGCCTTGCCGCTGCGTGCGCCCTCGGCCACGCGTGCAATGCCGGCGGCGCAGGCCCACAGGTCCAGGCTTTCGGCGTGGCGCAACACCGGCACCATCAGGCCATTGGCGGTCTGCGTCGCAATGCCCAGGTGCACCGGCTCGTAGCGCGTCACCACGCCGGCGTCGTCGTCGAAGCGCGCGTTGACCTGCGGGAAGTCGCGCAGCGCCAGCACCATGGCGCGCACCAGGAAGGGCAGCACGGTGAGCCGGCCGCGCGCCGCGCCATGGCGCGCGTTCAGGCGCCCGCGCAGCGCCTCCAGCTCGGTCACGTCGACTTCCTCGACGTAGCTGAAGTGCGGGATGCGGCGCTTGGCGTCCTGCATCTTCTGCGCGATGCGGCGGCGCAGGCCGATGACGGGGATCGCCTCTTCGCCGTGGCGCTCGACGTAGGGCGAGGCGCCGGCCACGGCCACCTGGCCGCCACTGGCCACCCAGGCGTCGAGGTCCTCGTGCCCGATGCGGCCGGCCGGGCCGCTGCCGTGCACCAGGCGCAGGTCGACGCCGATGTCAAGCGCGCGCCGGCGCACCGCCGGCGAGGCCAGCGGGCGCTCGCCTTCCTTGCGTGGTGTGATGGGCGCGCGCGCCGCGGACCGTGCCGGCGCCGGCTTCGGAGCGGCGGCGGGGGTCGGAGCGGGCGCCGCTTTCGGCGCCGCCGGTGCCGGGGCAGGTGCGGCGGTCGTTGCGGGTGCCGCAGCCGGTGTGGCTGCGGCAGCGCCGTCGTCCTTCAGGTTGCCGGGGCCATCGACCTCCAGCCGCACCAGTTCGGAGCCGACCGCCAGCACGGTGCCGACGGCCCCGCCGTGGGCCAGCACCTTGCCGTGCACCGGCGAAGGCACCTCGACCGTGGCCTTGTCGGTCATCACGTCGGCCACCAGCTGGTCCTCGGTGACGGGGTCGCCGGGCTGCACGTGCCAGGCCACCAACTCGACCTCGGCGATGCCTTCGCCGATGTCCGGCACGCGGATCACGTAGACGCCCTTGCCGGGCGCCCCGGTCGCGGCCGGGGCCGCAGCGGGCGCCGCAGCGGGCGGGGCAGCGGGGGCTGGGGCCGCAGCGGGAGGGGCTGCTGGAGCCGGCGCCGCGACCGCCGCTGCGGCTTCGCCCTCCTTGAGGTTGCCCGGGCCGTCCACTTCCAGGCGCAGCAGTTCGGAGCCGACCGCCAGCACCTCGCCGACGGCGCCGCCGACGGCGATCACCTTGCCGTGCATCGGCGAGGGCACCTCGACCGTGGCCTTGTCGGTCATCACGTCGGCCACCAGCTGGTCCTCGGTGATGCTGTCGCCGGGCTGCACGTGCCAGGCCACCAGTTCGACCTCGGCGATGCCTTCGCCGATGTCCGGTACGCGGATCACGTAAATACCCATGTCAGGCCTCCACAGCGCGCTTGAGGGCCGCGCCGACGCGCGCCGGCCCCGGGAAATAGGCCCACTCCTGGGCGTGCGGATAGGGCGTGTCGAAGCCCGTCACGCGCTCGATCGGCGCCTCCAGCTGCCAGAAGCAGTGCTCCTGCACCAGCGCCGCCAGCTCGGCGCCAAAGCCGCTGGTGCGCGTGGCCTCGTGCACCACCACGCAGCGACCGGTCTTCTTCACCGATTCGACGATGGTCTCCAGGTCGAGCGGCCAGAGCGAGCGCAGGTCGATGATCTCGGCGTCGATGCCGGTTTCCTGCGCCGCGCAGTCGCTGACCCAGACCATGGTGCCGTAGGTCAGCACCGTGACCGCCTTGCCGGGACGGAACACGGCAGCGCTTTCGAGCGGCACCGTGTAGTAGCCCGAGGGCACGTGGCCCAGCTCGTGCTTCGACCAGGGCACGACCGGGCGGTCGTGGCGGCCGTCGAAGGGGCCGTTGTAGAGCCGCTTGGGCTCCAGGAAGATGACCGGGTCGTCGCACTCCATGGCCGCGATCAGCAGGCCCTTGGCGTCCACCGGGTTGCTCGGCATGATGGTGCGCAGGCCGCTGACGTGGGTGAACACCGCTTCCGGGCTCTGGCTGTGCGTCTGGCCGCCGTAGATGCCGCCGCCGCAGGGCATGCGGATGGTGATCGGGGCGAAGAAGTCGCCCGCCGAGCGGTGCCGCAGGCGCGCCAGTTCGGAGACGATCTGGTCGTAGGCCGGATAGACGTAGTCGGCGAACTGGATTTCGACCGCCGGGCGCAGGCCGTAGGCGGCCATGCCGATGGCGGTGCCGACGATGCCCGATTCGGAGATCGGCGCGTCGAAGCAGCGCGTCGGCCCGTATTTGGCCTGCAGGCCCTCGGTGACGCGGAACACGCCGCCAAAGTAGCCCACGTCCTCGCCATAGACGATGACGTTGTCGTCACGGCCCATGACGATGTCCAGCGCCGAGCGCAGCGCCTGGATCATGGTCATGTTGACGCGTTCGCCCGCGGCCGCAAGGTTCAGGTCTGTGTCGGCCATGGCTCACACCCCCATCTGCTGGCGCTGCCGACGCAGGTGCTCCGGCATTTCCTTGTAGACATCGTCGAAGATCGTGGCGGCACTCGGCACGCGACCGTCGAGCAGGGAGCCATAGCTCTCGGCTTCCTTCTGCGCTGCGATCACTTCGGCCTCCAGGTCCTTCTGCGTCTGTTCGTGCTGCGCCTCGCTCCATTCGCCGATGGCGATCAGGTGCTGCTTCAGGCGCTTGATCGGGTCCCCGAGCGGGAAGCGGTCCCAGTCGTCGGCGGGGCGGTACTTGGACGGGTCGTCCGAGGTCGAGTGCGGCCCGGCGCGGTAGGTTTCCCATTCGATCAGGGTCGGACCGTGGTTCGTGCGTGCGCGCTCGGCGGCCCACTTCGAGGCCGCGTAGACGGCCAGGAAGTCGTTGCCGTCGACGCGCAGCGAGGCCAGCCCGACGCCGACGCCGCGCTGCGCGAAGGTCGTGCCCTCGCCGCCGGCGATCGACTGGAAGGTCGAGATCGCCCACTGGTTGTTCACCACGTTGATGATCACCGGCGCCCGATAGACGTGGGCGAAGGTGAGCGCGGTGTGGAAGTCGGCCTCGGCGGTGGAGCCGTCGCCGATCCAGGCCGAGGCGATCTTGGTGTCGCCCTTGATCGCCGAGGCCATGGCCCAGCCCACCGCCTGCGGCACCTGGGTCGCCAGGTTGCCGGAAATCGAGAAGAAGCCGGCGCGCTTGTAGGAATACATCACCGGCAGCTGGCGGCCCTTGATCGGGTCGCGCTCGTTGCTCATCAGCTGGCAGATCATCTCCACCATCGAGACGTCGTCGCGCGACAGCAGCAGGCCCTGCTGGCGGTAGGTCGGAAAGCACATGTCGCCTTCCTCCAGCGCCTGCGCGTGCGCCACCGCGATTGCTTCCTCGCCCAGGCACTGCATGTAGAAGGACAGCTTCTTCTGCCGCTGCGCCACCAGCATGCGGGCGTCGAAGATGCGCGTCTTGAGCATGGCGCGCAGGCCGCGGCGCAGGCGTTCGGGATGGATGCTGGGGGCCCAGGGGCCGACCGCCTGGCCGTCGTCATCGAGCACCCGGATCAGGCTGGTCGCCAGGTCCGCGGTATCGGCGGCGGTGGTGTCGGGCGGCGGCCGGCGCACGGCGCCTGCCGGGGTCACGACCAGATACGAGAAATCGGTCTTGCCGCCGGGTCGACCGGTCGGCTCGGGCACATGCAGCCGCAGGGCCTGGTGCGAAGTCATTCGTTGTCTCCGTCAGCGCGATTGTGTCGCGCGCCATGCTTGTTACTGGACGGCCGGCCAGCTTGTGGCTGGCCGTCCCCCATCGCGTCAGGACGCAGGTGCGAATGCTACTGCACCGGCGCAGC
>CAYRHV010000027.1:0-16650 GCA_964424045.1 uncultured Ottowia sp.
CGCGAGGTCGTGGCGCCGGTGCTGCTGGTGCTGCTGGTGGCGCCGCTGCTGGTGGTGCTGGCGCTGCTGCTGGTGGCGCTGCTGATGACGCCGGCGGTGCTGCGGCTGGTGGCGGCGCGGCGCTTTCCGCAGCTGGCGCGGCGCGGTGCGGGCTCGCTGGCCGGTTCGCTGGCGTGGTCGCTCGGCCACACGTTGCTGGCCCTGCTGACCCTGCTGCTGTCCCTGCCGCTGTGGCTGGTGCCGCCGCTGATCCTGATCCTGCCGCCGCTGATCTGGGGCTGGCTGACCTACCGGGTCATGAGCTACGACGCGCTGGACCAACATGCCGAGCGCGACGAGCGCCGCGCCATCCTGCGCGAGCATCGCCTGCCGCTGCTGCTGATCGGCATCGTGTGCGGCTACCTGGGCGCCGCGCCGGCGCTGATCTGGGCCTCGCTGACCCTGTTTGCGGTGGCCTTTCCGGTGCTGATTCCGGTCGGCATCTGGATCTACACCCTGGTGTTTGCCTTTTCTGCCCTGTGGTTCACGCACTACTGCCTGGCGGCCCTGCAGGCACGGCGCGAGCGGGGGGTGGCCGGGCCGCCGGCGGCGTCCGGCCCGGCGCCTGCGAGAATCGCCACAGCTCCACGCGTTCTGCCCCATGACCCCTGATTCGACCCCGCAGCCTGCCTTCGGCCTGATCGTCATCGGCGACGAAATCCTCTCCGGCCGCCGTGCCGACAAGCACCTGGCCAAGGTGGTCGAGTTGCTGGTGGCGCGCGGCCGCCAGCTGGCCTGGGCCGAATACATCGGCGACGACCCGGCGCAGATCACGGCCACGCTGCGGCGCGCCCTGGCCTCGGGCGACGTGGTGTTCAGCACCGGCGGCATCGGCGCCACGCCCGACGACCACACGCGCCAGTGCGCGGCAGCCGCCCTCGGGGTGCCGCTGGCCCTGCACCCCGAGGCGCGGCGCCTGATCCTGGAGCGGCTGGAGTCGGTGGCGCGGGCCGAAGGCGTGCCCTGGGAGCCGGAACGTGCCGACAACCGGCATCGGCTCAACATGGGCGTGTTCCCGGTCGGCGCCGAAATCATTCCGAACCCCTACAACCAGATTCCGGGCTTCAGCTGCCGGGCGCCGTCGCAGGCCCGGTCGGCGCGCCCGGGCGTGGACGGCGCGGTGCCGGCGTCAATGGCGCCGGCAATCCACTTCGTGCCCGGTTTTCCAGTCATGGCCTGGCCGATGATCGAATGGGTGCTGGAGGAGCGTTGCGGCCTGCGCCCGCAGCCGGCCAACTGGGTCGAGCGCTCGATCATCGTCTTCGGTGCCGGCGAGGCCGTGCTGACGCCGGTGATGGTACGCGTCGAGGCCGAGCACCCACGCGTCAAGGTGTTCAGCCTGCCCAGCGTCGACCACCCGACCTGGGGGCGTCACATCGATCTCGGGGTCAAGGGGCCACCCGAGGCCGTCGGCCCCGCCTACACCGACCTGCTGGCCTGGCTGCAGCCCTTCGGCCTGCGCTACGGCCCCGAGCTGACGCGCCCCTGAGCACGCCGCGGGGCTGCATTTCCGGTCTGGCCGGGCCTTTGCAGGCAGAATCACGGGTTTGCGCCATTTCGCTTGCCCGCTGGAGAAAAGAATGACGAAGTCCGTCGCCGACGTCATGGACCTGCTCAAGGAGGAGGAGTGCCGCTTCGTCGACCTGCGCTTCACGGACACGCGCGGCAAGGAACACCACACGACGGTGCCGGTGGCCGGCTTCGACGAGGACATGTTCAGCGACGGCCAGCCCTTTGACGGCTCCTCGATGCCCGGCTGGAAGGGCATCGAGGCCTCGGACATGCTGCTCATGCCCGACCCGGCCTCCGCCTACGTCGATCCGTTCTACCAGGACGCCACCCTGGTGCTCAGCTGCGACGTGCTGGAGCCCGGCGATGGCAAGGCCTACGACCGCGACCCGCGCTCGATCGCGCGCCGCGCCGAGGCCTACCTGAAGGCCAGCGGCATCGGCGAGACCGCCTACTTCGGGCCCGAGCCGGAATTCTTCGTCTTCGACAGCGTGCGCTGGAGCACCGCACCCGGCCACAGCTTCTACCGCATCGACGAATACGAGGCCCCCTGGAGCTCCGATGCCGAGCTGCCGGGCGGCAACCGCGGCCATCGCCCGGGTCCGAAGGGTGGCTACATGCCGGTGCCGCCGGTCGACAGCGGCCAGGACCTGCGCGCCGAGATGGCCCAGGTGCTGGAGTCGGTGGGCGTGCCGGTGGAAGTGCTGCACCACGAGGTCGGGGCGGCCGGTCAGATGGAGATCGGCACCCGCTTCTCGACCCTGGTCGAACGCGCCGACTGGACGCAGCGCATGAAATACGTGCTCTGGAACGTCGCCGAGCGCTATGGCAAGAGCGTCACCTTCATGCCCAAGCCCTACCACGGCGACAACGGCAGCGGCATGCACGTGCACCAGTCGATCTGGAAGGGCGGCAAGAACCTGTTCGCCGGCAGCGGCTACGCCGGCCTGTCCGAGACCGCGCTGTTCTACATCGGCGGCCTGATCCGGCACGCGCGCGCGCTCAACGCCATCACCAACCCGACCACCAACAGCTACAAGCGCCTGGTGCCGCACTTCGAGGCGCCGGTCAAGCTGGCCTACTCGAGCCGCAACCGCTCGGCCTCGATCCGCATCCCGCACGTCATGAGCGACAAGGCGCGGCGCGTCGAGGCGCGCTTTCCGGACCCGATGATGAACCCCTATCTGGGCTTTGCCGCGCTGCTGATGGCGGGGCTGGACGGCATCGAAAACCGGATCCACCCGGGCGAGGCCGCCACCAAGGACCTCTACCACCTGCCGCCGGAAGAGGACCGCCTGGTGCCCACCGTCTGCCACAGCCTGGAGCAGGCGCTGGAGGAGCTCGATCGCGACCGCGCCTTCCTGACGCAGGGCGGCGTCTTCAGCGACGCCATGCTCGACGCCTACATCGAACTGAAGATGGCCGAGGTGAACCGCGTGCGCATGCAGGTCAATCCGGTCGAATACGAGATGTACTATTCGCTCTGACACGCGGCGGCGGGCGTGCAAAAGCCGGCCCGGACGGCCTTTTTCGTCGGTGCCGGGGAACACCGGGGCAGCAATCGGGTCTTTCTGGCCGATACTTTGGTTTTGACCGGCGCGAGCGACCCGGGGGTGGCGCGCGCTGCAGGCTTCGAGATGCGAGACATGAAACCTACCGCTTTGCCAATCGGGCGCCTGTTGCTGCTGTGTGCCGCGCTGGTGCTGGCCGTGCCGACCTGGGCGCAGGACCGCGTCTACCGCTGCGGCAATGAATACACCAACCAGCCCAAGGGCCGCACCGACTGCAAGCCGGTGGAGGGTGGCAACCTCACCATCGTGCGCGGCACCAGGCCGGCCGCGGCTGCTTCCGGCAGCACGGCCGCGCGCGCCGGCGGCGCCGCGCCGGCGTCGGCGCCGCGCGTGGCCGACGCCGAGCAGCGCAAGCGCGACGCCGATGCCCGCGCCATCCTGGAGCAGGAGCTCCGCCGCGCCGAGGCGCGCCAGGCCGAGCTGGAGCAGGAATACAAGGGCGGCCAGCCGGACAAGATCGGCGGCGAGGCGCGCAACTACCAGAAGTACCTGGATCGGGTGGCCGAGCTGAAGGCCTCGATCGAACGCAACCAGGCCGACATCGAAGGCATCAAGCGCGAACTCGACCGCCTGCCGCCGCCCTGACGGCGGGGCCGGATGTGCGCGCCCGCCGCGGCTGGAACGGGTTCAGTGCAGGTGCCGGCTGCCGGGCGCCATGGGCTGGAGTCGGAAGAAGCCCGTGCCGGCGCTGCCGCGGCCGACCTCGTCCACCGTCGCCTCGCGCACGCTGACCACGCGCAGTCGCAGGCGCAGGCCGATGCCGGCCAGCGGATGGTTGCCGTCCAGCACCACATGCTCCGGATAGATTTCGGTGATGGTCAGCAGCATATCGGCCGGCGCCGCGTCGAGTGCGCCAGCCGGCAGGGCGCCCGCTTCCACCAGCATGCCCGGCTCGATGTCCCGAGGCAGGGCGTTGCGCGCCAGCAGGTAGACGCGTTCGCTGTCGTAGTCGCCAAAGGCGTCCTCGGGCTCGAGGTTGAGCTGCAGTTCGGCGCCCGCCTCGTGGCCCTGCAGGGCCGATTCAATGGCCGGCAGCAGGTCGTCGCCGCCGACCAGGAACTCGACCGGATCCTCCAGTTCGTCCAGGGTCTCGCCCTGACTGTCCTGCAGCGTCCAGGTGAGCGCGACCACGCATTGATTCCTGATTTCCATGATGCCGATTGTCGCATCGCAAGGATCTTGCAGCCGTGCTTGCGTATGCTTGCGGTCCATGGACATTTCAGCCCCACTGGACCTGCTCGACGGCCTGTCGCCGGAGCGTTTCATGCGGCGTCACTGGCAGAAGAAGCCGCTGCTCGTGCGCCAGGCGTTGCCCGGCTTCCAGCCGCTGCTCTCGCGCGCTGCGCTGTTCGAACTGGCCGGGCGCGAGGGCGTGGAATCGCGCCTGCTGAGTCGGGGACGGGACGGCTGGCGCCTGCGCCATGGGCCGTTCTCGCGCCGCGCGCTGCCGCCGCTGGCACAGCCGCAGTGGACGCTGCTGGTGCAGGGCGTGGACCTGCACGTCGATGCCGCACATGCACTGCTGCAGCGCTTTCGCTTCATCCCCGACGCGCGCCTGGACGACCTGATGATCAGCTACGCCAGCGATGGCGGCGGCGTCGGCCCGCATTTCGACAGTTATGACGTGTTCCTGTTGCAGGCGCACGGCCGCCGCCGCTGGCGCATCGGGCGCCAGCGCGATCTGCGGCTGGTGGAGGGGCTGCCGCTGAAGATCCTGGCGCAGTTCGAGCCCGAGGAGGAGCACCTGCTGGAGCCGGGCGACATGCTCTATCTGCCGCCGGGCTGGGCCCACGACGGCGTCGCCGAGGGCGAATGCATGACCTGTTCGATCGGCTTTCGCCAGCCCGCGCGCGCCGAGCTGGCGCGCGAACTGCAGCTGCAGCTGGCCGACGCGGCCGGCGACACACTGGCCGACGTGCCGTACCGGGATCCGGGCCAGGGCGCGGTGGCGACTCCGGCAGAGGTTCCGGCCGCGATGCTGGCGTTCGCCCGGGATGCCGTGCAGCGGGCCCTGGCGGACCCGCAGGCACTGGCGCGAGCGCTGGGTGCGTGGCTGACCGAGCCAAAACCGAACGTCTGGTTCGTGCCGCGTGCCGAAGCCGGCCCGGACCCGGAATCGGACCTGGTGCTCGATCGCCGCACGCGCATGCTGCACGACACGCGTCACGTGTTCATCAACGGCGAGGCCCATGACGCCAGCGGGCGCGACGCACGCCTGCTGCGTGGCCTGGCCAACGCGCGGCGGCTGACGGCACGCGAGCGCCGGCAGCTCTCGGACGGCGCCCGGGCGCTGGTGGACGAATGGTGGCAGGCGGGGTGGCTGCATGAATCACATGAATGAGGAATCGGGCGCCGGCGCGCCGGCACCCGAACTGCCGCGCGGCCCGTTCGCAGGACGTGACACGTTTCGCGACCTGTTGCGCCAGGCCCTGGCGGAAGCGGCCAGCCGCGGCTGGCGCGAGCTCATCCTGGCCGATGCGGACTTTCAGGACTGGCCGCTGGGCGAGCGTGCCGTGGTCGAGGCGCTGACCCGCTGGGCGCTGTCCGGCCAGCGCGTGACCTTGCTGGCACGTCGCTACGATGCCGTGGTGCGCCTGCACCCGCGCTTCGTCGTCTGGCGCCGCCAGTGGTCGCACAAGATCGACGCCCGTGCCGTGCCGACGGCGGATCCTTCCGATCTGCCAAGCGCGCTGTGGTCGGCCGGCTGGGTGCTGCAGCGCCAGGACGTGCTGCGCTCGAGCGGATTCTGTGGTCCCGAAGCGGAGCGCCGCGTCCGGCTGCGCGAAGCCCTGGACGACTGGCTGGGACGCAGCAGCGTGGCGTTTCCTGCAGATACGTTAGGGTTGTGACGAGATGTGGAAAAGTGGCGCCAAAGCCGCGCAAAGCCTTTTGTATCAAAGTGCAGTCGCTATAATTTTTAACTGAGTTGAAAAGGATCGGGTGCTTTTCTCTCGCGTGGCGGGGCGGCGAATCGTCCTGCTGCTGTTCTTCGGAAACACCCGTCATTCGTGCAAGCTGAAACCATGCAAATGAACAAATCCCTCCTCTTGGCAGCCCTGTTTTCTGCTGCCCTCGTGACCGCCTGCGGGCAGAAGGAAGAGCCGGCGGCGCCGGCTCCCGCCCCGGCCGCCGAGCAGCCGGCGGAGGCCCCGGCGCCTGCGGCGACCGAGAGCGCGCCGGCCGCCGAGGCCCCGGCTGCTGCCGAGCCGGCGGCTGACGCGGCAGCCAGCGCTGCCGATGCCGCCGCCACGGCGGCGAGCGAAGCGGCCGATGCCGCCGCCAACGCCGCTTCTGCCGCGGGCGAAGCCGCCAAGGAAGCCGGCAGCGCCATCGGCGACGCGGCGTCGGCGGCAACCGATGCGGTCAAGGAAGCCGCGGAAGATGCCGCCAAGGCAGCGGCCGACGCAGCCGCTGCTGCGACCGACGCGGCCAAGTCGGCTGCCGAGGAAGCCAGCAAGTAATGCCGGCCTGAGTCGTCCGGCTCGTCACGCACGGGCCGCGATGGTCAGTAAAAAGCCACCCCTCGGGGTGGCTTTTTCATATCTGATTGGCAGGGGCCGAAAAATTCGCCCGCCGATCACATCAGAAACGGATTCCGGCCGGATTGGTGCTGGTCGTCGGCGGCGCCACCGGTGTCGATTCTTCCGCCGCCTGGGTGCCGTCTTCGGCCGTGGCCGATGCCTCGTTCGCCGGCGCTGCCGGCTGGATCGGGGCCAGCGCGCTGGCCGGCGGCTGCTGCCAGCTGGAAGGAAGCTGCGAGTCGCGGGCGTAGCCGGCAGCGTCCAGGTACTGGTGCCAGTCGGTGTCGGAAAAGCCCTTGATCAGCTGCGCGCCGACGGCCAGCACCGGCAGGTCCCGTGCGCCGGTCAGGCGCTCCAGGGCTTCGACGTCGGCGCCCGTTTCCACCGTCTTTTCGCTGAACGGGATGCCGCGCGATGCCAGCAGCTGGCGGCCGCTGACGCAGGGCGTGCACTGGCTTGCGGCGTAGAACGTCACCGGATAGCGCTGCATGGCCTGGCGCAGTGCCAGCGGCAGTCCTGCCGACGCGCTGGCCGTGGATGCGGCGGCTGCCGGCTGCGCCGTGGTGGCCGCGGGCGCCGGCGAGTCGGAGAACGTGACGCGCCCGTCCGGGCCGACGGAGCGATAGACCTGTGCCGATGCGGCGAGGCTGCACGCGGCCAGCGCCGTGCCGGCGAGCAGTGCCCGAAGGTGCCGTGCCTGGATCGGCCGGACGGTTGGATCGGTGTGCCTGATCTGCTTCATGCCATCCCCTGGTGTCGCAACAGGGCGTCCATGCTGGGCGCCCGGCCACGGAATTGCTGGAACGATTCGATCGCCGGCCGGCTGCCGCCGGCTTCCAGGATCGCCTGCCGGTAGCGGCGCCCGGTCTCGACGCTGGGCGTGCCGTCGGCGGCCGCCGTTTCCTCGAATGCGGCGTAGGCGTCGGCCGACAGCACCTCGGCCCATTTATAACTGTAATAGCCGGCTGCGTAGCCGCCGCCGAAGATGTGGCCGAAGGTGTGGGCCATGCGGTTGAAGGCCGGCGGCTGCAGCACCGCGACCTCGTCGCGCACCGCCTGCAGCAGGGGCTGGAAGTCCTGCGCCGGATCGTGCCGGGTGTGCAGCAGCATGTCGAACAGCGCGAACTCGACCTGGCGCAGGGTCTGCATGCCGGCCTGGTAGTTGCGTGCGGCCAGCATCTTGTCGAACAGCGCACGCGGCAGCGCCTCGCCGGTGTCCACGTGCGCCGTCATGTGGCGCAGCACGTTCCATTCCCAGCAGAAGTTCTCCATGAACTGGCTGGGCAGCTCGACCGCGTCCCACTCGACGCCGCTGATGCCGGAGACGTCGTGCTCGTTTACCTGGGTCAGCATGTGGTGCAGGCCGTGGCCGAATTCGTGGAACAGCGTGATTGCGTCATCGTGGGTGAGCAGCGGCGGCTTGCCATCCACGCCCTCGGCGAAGTTGCACACCAGGTGCGCCACCGGCGTCTGCAGCTCGCCGTTGTCCGGGCGCAGCCAGCGCGCGCGCGCGTCGTCCATCCAGGCGCCGCCGCGCTTGCCGGCGCGTGCCCCCGGATCGAGGTAGAACTGCCCCAGCAGCCGGCCGTCGCGCTCGATGCGGTAGAACTCGACCGACGGATGCCAGACCGGCGCCGAATCCTTGCGGATGGCGACCTCGAACAGGGTCTCGACGATCTGGAACAGGCCGGCCAGCACCTTGGGCGCGGTGAAATACTGCTTGACCTCCTGCTCGCTGAAGGCGTAGCGCGCTTCCTTCAGCTTCTCGCTCACGTAGGGCCAGTCCCAGGCCTGGGGGTCGGCCAGCTGCAGTTCGTCGGCGGCGAACCGGCGCAGGTCGGCCAGGTCGCGTTCGGCGAACGGACGCGCCTTGGCCGCCAGGGTGCGCAGGAACTCGATCACCTGGGCCGGCGAATCGGCCATCTTGGGCACCAGCGAGACTTCGCCGAAGTCGGCATAGCCGAGCAGCTGGGCCTCTTCGCGGCGCAGGGCCAGGATTTCGTGCATCACGGCGCTGTTGTCCCACTGGCGGGCCTCGCCTTCGGCCTGGTCGCTGGCGCGCGTGACGTAGGCGCGGTAGAGGCGCTGGCGCAGGCCGCGATCGCGCGCGAACTGCATCACCGGCAGGTAGCAGGGCAGCTTCAGCGTGAGCTTGTAGCCGGTGCGGTCCTCGGCCGCCGCCGCGGCGCGCGCCGCCGCCACCACGTCCGCCGGCACGCCGTCCAGGACATCGAGGTCCACGTATTCGGCAAAGCCGTCGGTGGCGTCGAGGGCGTTTTCGCTGAACTTCTGCGACCGCTCGGCCAGGCGATCCTGGATCGCGGCAAAGCGCTCTCGGGCGGCGCCGGCGAGTTCGGCGCCGCCGAGCCGGAAGGCGCGCAGCGCATTCTTCAGCGCCTGGCGCTGCTCGGCGTTCAGCGTCGCCGGGTCGATCGCCTTGTACTTGGCGTAGAGGCGCTGGTCGGCGCCCAGGCGCGTGTAGAAGTCGGTGATGCGGGGCAGGGCGGCGTTGTAGGCGGCACGCAGCTCGGCCGTGTCCTGCACCGCCTTCAGGTGCGAGACCGCGCTCCAGGCGCGCCCGAGGCGCTCGGTGGCCACGTCCAGTGTGCGCGCCAGGGCCGTCCAGTCGGCCGGATGCTCGGGCTGCACGGCACGCTCCAGCGCTGCCTCGGCGGCCTGCAGCAGGGCGTCTACGGCCGGTGCCACGTGTTCGGGCCGGATCTGGTCGAAGCGGGGCAGGCCGCTGAAGTCAAGCAGGGGGTTGGGGTCGGATTGGGTCATTCAATACAGCTGGTGCCATCTCGCCAATGCTTCAAGGGCGGCCTGCATTGTGCCCACGTCCGGACGGCTGCGGCTCGGGGTGTCGGCGCCGTCCGGGGCCGGTTCACGCAGCGGCCGCGCGCTGCGCCGATTCCAGGGTGTTGGCCAGCAGCATGGTGATCGTCATCGGGCCGACACCGCCGGGCACCGGCGTGATCCAGCCCGCCACTTCGCGCACGGCCTCGAAGTCGACGTCGCCGCACAGCTTGCCCTGGTCGTCGCGATTCATGCCGACGTCGATCACCACGGCGCCGGGCTTGACCATGTCGGCCGTGAGCACCTTGCGTCGGCCCACGGCGGCCACCACGACGTCGGCCTGGCGTGTCTGGGCCGCCAGGTCGGCGGTGCCGCTGTGGCAGATGGTGACGGTGGCGTTGGCCGCCAGCAGCATCAGCGCCATCGGCTTGCCGACGATGTTGGAGCGACCGATGACGACCGCATGCCTGCCGCGCAAATCGCGCAGGCCGATCGATTCGAGCATCTTCATGCAGCCGTAGGGCGTGCAGGGTCGAAAGCCTGGACGACCCACCAGCAGGGCGCCGGCGCTGGCGACGTGAAAGCCGTCCACGTCCTTGGCCGGCGAGATCGCCTCGATCACCTTCTGGTCGTCGATGTGCGCTGGCAGCGGCAGCTGTACCAGGATGCCGTGAATCGCCGGGTCGGCGTTCAGCGCCGCGATGCGGGCCAGCAGGGCGGACTCTGCCAGGCTGGCGTCGTGGCGCTCCAGCACCGAGTGGAAGCCGGCCTCGGCGCAGGCCTTGACCTTGTTGCGCACGTAGACCTGGCTGGCGGGGTCGTCGCCGACCAGCAGCACGGCCAGGCCCGGCGTGACGCCGCGTGCGATCAGCGCGGCCACGGATTGCGCGATTTCCCCCCGCAGCCGGCGGGACAGGGCGGTGCCATCGATCAGTTGCGCGCTCATGCGGGCCTCTTGTGGGTGCGGGTGGCGGGCCATGGCGCAAGCGCGGGTGCCCGGGACACGGCCGTGTCCAAGGTGACCGTCAGGCCTTGGCCGTGCTGGTGCCCAACGCGACCTTGAGCAGGTCGGCCACGGTATTGGCACCCAGCTTTTCCATGATGTTGGCGCGGTGCGCTTCCACCGTCTTGATGCTGATCCCGAGGTCGTCGGCAATCTGCTTGTTCAGGCGCCCGGCGACGATGCGCTCCAGCACCTGGGCCTCGCGCCCGGTGAGCTTGCCCAGCAGGGCGTCGCGGTCGGCGGCCTGCTGGTGCTCGGCAAACGCGCTGCGCGCCTGCTCCAGCATGCGCTCCACCAGCGGCAGCAGGCTGTCTTCGTCGAACGGCTTCTGGATGAAATCCATGGCGCCCTTCTTCATCGTGTCGACCGCCATCGGCACGTCGCCGTGGCCGGTGACAAAGGCGATCGGCAGGGGCGAGTCGCGCTCCATCAGCCGGTCCTGCAGGTCCAGGCCGCTCATGCCGTGCATGCGGATGTCGACCAGCAGGCAACCGACCTCGCGCGGGTCATAGAGCGCCAGGAAGGTTTCCGCCGACTCGAAGCAGCGCACGCGAAAATCCTGTCCCTCGAGCATCCACTGGACGGAGTCCCGCACGGCCTCGTCGTCGTCGACGACATAGACCGTGCCGCGCTTGTGCGTGAGATTCATGCGGCTATCTTCTCCTGTCCCGCGCCGGGGTTGGCCGGGTCGATTTGCGTCATCGGACCCGCCGGAATCCAGAAAGTGAAGCGGCAGCCCACGACCTGGTCGGCATTGTAGAGGTTCTCCGCGTGGATCCGGCCCTGGTGCGACTCGACGATCGAGCGGCACAGGTTCAGGCCGATGCCCATGCCCTCGTTCTTGGTCGAGAAGAAGGCCTCGTAGAGGCGCTCGAAAGCCTCCTCGGACAGGCCCGGCCCGGGGTCGGTCACGCTGAACTGCACCACCGGCATCTGGTCGACTTCCTGGCGCCTGACGCGCAGTTCGACGACGCGATCGATCCCTGGGCGCGGCGCGGCGTCGATGGCGTCGGCGCCGTTCTTGATCAGGTTCATCAGCACCTGCTCGATCAGGATCGGGTCGACGTAGAGGGCGGGCAGGCGCGACTCGACCGCGCGCGCGATGCGCACCTGGCGGCGCCGCAGGTCGATGTCGGCCAGTTCCACCACCTGGTCGACGATGGCGGCCACTTCGGACCACTGGCGCCGCGGCTCGCTGCGCTTGACGAAGCTGCGGATGTGCTGCACCACCTGGCCGGCCCGCTGCGCCTGGCGCGCGGTCTTGTCGAGCGCCGTGAGCAGTTCGTCCGGCCGGATCTGGCCGGCGCGGATGCGCGAGATCATGCCGGTGCAGTAGTTGCTGATCGCGGTCAGGGGCTGGTTCAGCTCGTGCGCCACGCTGGAGGCCATTTCGCCCATGGTGATCAGGCGGCTGGCAGCCTGCGCCCGCTCGGCCTGCGCGGCCGCCTGCTCCTCGGCGTGCCGGCGCATCGTGATGTCGGTGGCGATCACCATCTGCGCCAGCCGCCCGTCGACCCAGTTGAGGTAGCGCGAGCGCACTTCCAGCCACTTGTCCAGGTGCTCGAGGTAGATTTCGGCGTGCTCGGCCAGCGGCGTGGTCGCCAGCGTGTCCAGCGGCAGGCCGGCGAACGAGTCGACGGTATCCAGGCTTTCGTCCGAGGTCAGGGTTTCCACGGTGCCACCGCGCAGCAGCAGCTTCAGGTGGCCCTCGGCCGTGGCGCCGAACCACTGGCGGTAGAGCTTGTTGGCGAACAGCACTTCCTCGCTGCCCAGGGGCGCCACCGACACCGAGGCGTCGAGCGCCTCCAGCACGGTGGTGAAGCGCTCGTAGGAGGCCGAGAGCTGGCGCCGCACGCGGTTCGGCTCGGTGATGTCGGTCATCGACGCCATCCAGCCGGTCTGCCGGCCGTTGGCGTCGACCAGGGGCGACACATAGAGGCGGGCGTCGAACACCGAGCCGTCCTTGCGCTTGACCCGCATCTGGAAACCGGCCGGGTCGGAGGCGCCGCCCAGTTCCTCGGTCAGGCGTGCGGCCAGCGCGTCGTGGTCTTCGCTCGGCCAGTAGGCAAAGGGCTCGGTCTGGCCGATCAGGTCCTCCTCGCGCCAGCCGGTCATCTTGCAGAAGGCCGGATTGACGTAGACGATGCGACCCTGCAGGTCGAGCGCCCGCATGCCGGTCAGCATGGAGTTTTCCATGGCGCGCCGGAAGCTGGTCTCGGCCTGCAGCGCCAGCTGGGCCTGCTGGCGCCGGCGCGACTGGCGCCAGTTGGCGATCAGCATCCAGGCCGTCATCGCCGACAGGCCCATCACCAGCCAGAAGATGGCGCTGCCGATCAGGCCCTGCGAGGTGCGCCAGGCCTGGGCGCGCAGGATCAGCCCGTTGCCTACCGGCGAGACCGGAATCTCGAACTCGTTGACCTGGCCGCTCCACGGCAGGTGCTCGGACAGGCCGGGACGGGCCGGGATGTTCTGCCCGGTCAGCAGCTGGCCCTGGGCGTCGAGCAGGGCCACGGCGTATTTGGCCAGCACCTCGCTGGGCACCGCGTGGCGCAGCAGGCCATCGACGCCGTATTCCACCAGCAGCGCGCCGGTGAACTGGCCGCGCGGCGTGATCGGGACGTGCAGTTGCACCGTCGGCTCGCCGTTGGCGGGCGGCGGCGGCAGCACGTAGACCGGCTGGCGCAGGTCGCGCGCGAGGCCGAAGCCGTTTTCCGCCTCGTCGGCACGCAACATGCGGTCTTCCATCCAGTCGCGCTGCGGCGAGGCGCTGAGGGCGGTTTCAAGCGCCAGCACCCGGCGCCGTGCGTCCACCCAGCCGATCGAAAGGAATTCCGGATACTGGGCCACCAGGGCCTCGGCCCGGCTGTTGAACTGGGTCGGATTCACCTCCCGGTTGGCGATGTCGCGCGCCAGCCGCATCAGCTGTTCCTGACGCTCCAGCAGGCGCAGCCGCATGCGCTGCTGCGCGTATTCCACGTCCCGCTTCAGGCCCTCGCGCTCGCGCCGCACCTCTTCCATGCGCAGGTAGCCGAAGGCCGCCATGATGACCGCCATGAACAGCACCACCGTGAGCAGCGGGCCGATGTGGATCCAGCGTTCATGGTGGACCCACGGCAGGCGCGACCACCAGCGACGCAGTGCCGAGGGGGTTTTTTCAGCGTGGAACCGCGTCAAGGCTTGCCGCATGCATGCAGTGTAGGTAGTCTAGGAGTGGCTCGCCCGCGGCGCGCAGTGAAAAAGTGCTTGCCAAGGAGAAAATCCGCACGAACCGATCCAAATAATTCATAATATGAAATAACAAATCAAGACTTGAAATCTCTCTGCCGGTATGAGATGATTTGTTTTTGATTTGATCCAGAATGTCCTCGGTAACAGCAACGTCAGGAGACAAAGCGATGCCCCAAGCGTCCAAATCGCCCTTCAATGTCGGTTCCGACATCGATGTCCAGGAAACCCGCGAGTGGATGGATGCCCTGTCCGCCGTGATCGAGAAGGAGGGGCCGGAGCGGGCGCACTTCCTGCTTGAGAATCTGCTCGAACACGCGCGCCAGAGCAGCATCGACCTGCCGTTTTCGGCCAACACGGGCTATGTCAACACGCTGGAGCCCGAGCAGGAGGCACGCTGCCCCGGCAACATCGCGATCGAGAAGCGCCTGCGCGCCTACATGCGCTGGAACGCCATGGCCATGGTGGTGCGGGCCAACCGCTTCGATCCGCCCGACGGCGGCAGCCTGGGGGGCCACATCGGTTCGTTCGGTTCGCTGGCCAGCATGTGGGGCGCTGGTTTCAACCATTTCTGGCACGCCGAGAGCGAGGACCACGGCGGCGACTGCATCTATTTCCAGGGCCACAGTGCGCCCGGCATTTATGCCCGCGCCTATCTGGAGGGCCGCATTACCGAGGACCAGCTGGAAAACTTCCGCCAGGAAGTGCATGGCAAGGGCCTGTCCAGCTACCCGCACCCGCACCTGATGCCCGGCTTCTGGCAGTATTCCACCGTCAGCATGGGCCTGGGCCCGATGATGGCGATCTATCAGGCGCGCTTCATGAAATACCTGCATGCGCGCGGCATCGCCAAGACCGACAACCGCAAGGTCTGGGTGTTCCTGGGCGACGGCGAGATGGACGAGCCCGAGAGCCGCGGCGCCATCACGCTGGCCTCGCGCGAGAACCTGGACAACCTGATCTTCGTCATCAACTGCAACCTGCAGCGCCTGGACGGCCCGGTGCGCGGCAACGGCAAGATCATCCAGGAGCTGGAAGGCGACTTCCGCGGTGCCGGCTGGCACGTCATCAAGCTGCTCTGGGGCAAGGGCTGGGACGACCTGCTGCGCCGCGACAAGGACGGCAAGCTGCGCCAGCTCATGATGGAAACGGTGGACGGCGACTACCAGACCTACCGCTCCAAGGACGGCGCCTACATCCGCGAGCATTTCTTCGGCCGCTATCCCGAGACCGCCAAGATGGTCGAGCACCTGACCGACGCCGACATCTGGGAACTGCGCCGCGGTGGCCACGACCCGGAGAAGGTCTATGCCGCCTTCCACGCCGCCAACGAGCACCAGGGCGAGCCCACGGTGCTGCTGGTCAAGACCGTCAAGGGCTACGGCATGGGCAAGGCCGGCGAGGGCCGCAACGTCGTGCACCAGACCAAGGAGCTGGACGACGACGACGTGCGCTACGTGCGTGACCGCTTCGGCATTCCGATCCCGGACAGCGAACTGGACAAGATCCCGTTCTACAAGCCGGCCGACGACACGCCCGAAATGCGCTACCTGCACGAGCGGCGCCAGGCGCTGGGCGGCTACCTGCCGACGCGGCGCGAGAAGGCCGACGAGAGCTTCACCATTCCCGCGCTGGAGGCCTTCAAGGCCGTGCTGGAGCCCACCGCCGAGGGCCGCGAGATCAGCACCACCCAGGCCTACGTGCGCTTCCTGACGCAGCTGCTGCGCGACAAGGCACTCGGCCCGCGCGTGGTGCCGATCCTGGTCGACGAGGCGCGCACCTTCGGCATGGAGGGCATGTTCCGCCAGATCGGCATCTACAACCCGAAGGGCCAGCTCTACACGCCGCAGGACCGTGAACAGGTGATGTACTACAAGGAGTCGGCCGACGGCCAGATCCTGCAGGAAGGCATCACCGAGGCCGGCGGCATGTGCTCGTGGATCGCCGCGGCGACGTCGTATTCGACGAACAACCGCATCATGATCCCGTTCTACATCTACTACTCGATGTTCGGGTTCCAGCGCTTTGGCGACTTCGCCTGGGCGGCCGGCGACATGCTGGCGCGCGGCTTCATCCTGGGCGGCACCTCCGGGCGCACGACGTTGAACGGCGAGGGCCTGCAGCACGAGGACGGCCACAGCCACATCCTGGCCAACACCATCCCGAACTGCGTCACCTACGACCCGACCTTTGCGCACGAGGTCGGCGTGATCCTGCACGCCGGGCTCAAGCGCATGGTGGAGCGGCAGGAAAACGTCTTCTACTACATCACCGTGCTGAACGAGAACTACCCGATGCCCGGCCTGACGGCGGGCACCGAGGAGCAGATTCTCAAGGGCATGTACCTGTGCCAGCCGGGCGCGGAGGGCGACAAGCGCGTGCAGCTGCTGGGCTCCGGCTCGATCCTGCGCGAGGCGCTGGAGGCGCAGAAGCTGCTGGCGACCGACTGGGGCGTGCAGGCCGACGTCTGGAGCTGCCCGAGCTTCAACGAGCTGACGCGCGAAGGCCAGGACGTGGAGCGCTGGAACCTGCTGCATCCGCTGGAGAAACAGCGCGTGCCGTTCGTGGCGCAGCAGCTCGAAGGCCATCCGGGCCCGGTCGTGGCATCGACCGACTACATCAAGAACTACGCCGAGCAGATCCGGCCCTTCGTGCCGAAGGACCGCGAATACCTGGTGCTGGGTGCCGACGGCTTCGGCCGCAGCGACTTCCGTTACCGGCTGCGCGAGCACTTCGAGATCAACCGTCACTACATCACGGTCGCGGCGCTCAAGGGCCTGGCCGATGAGGGCAAGCTGCCCATGAAGAAGGTGGCGGAAGCCATCAAGAAGTACGGCATCGATGCCGACAAGATCAACCCGCTGTACGCCTGACGCGAGAGGGGGAACGACATGGCTATGGTCGAAGTGAAAGTGCCGGACATCGGCGACTTCTCGGACGTTGGCGTGATTGAGCTGCTGGTGGCGCCTGGCGACACCGTCGAGGT
>CAYRHV010000028.1:0-16623 GCA_964424045.1 uncultured Ottowia sp.
GAGCGAGCGCCAGCGCTCGACGCTGGAGATCGCGCGCGAGCTGCAGCCGAAGTTCAATCAGCTGGCGGGCGTCAACGCCTTCCCGATCACGCCGCCCTCGCTCGGTCAGGGCTTTCGCGAACGGCCGGTCAACTTCGTGGTGCAGACCTCCGACAGCTACGACCACCTGAACGAGGCGATGGCGGCGCTGATGGCGGAGGTCGACCGCAACCCCGGTTTCGTGGCGCCCGACATCGACCTGCGCCTGTCCAAGCCCGAGCTGCGCATCGAGGTCGATCGCGAGCGCGCCGCCGACCTGGGGGTGAGCGTGGAGACGGTCGCGCGCGCCATCGAGACCATGCTGGGCGGGCGCCAGGTGACGCGCTACAAGCGCGATGCCGAGCAGTACGACGTCATCCTGCAGACCACCGCCAGCGGTCGTGGCACACCGGCCGACATCGACCGCATCCGGCTGCGCGGGCGCGACGACACCATGATCCCGCTGTCCAGCCTGGTGCGCGTGCACGAGAGCGTGGCGCCGCGCGAGCTGAACCACTTCGGCCAGCGGCGCTCGGCCACGCTGACGGCCAACCTGGCGGGCGACTACTCCCTGGGCGAGGCGCTGAGCTTCCTGGACGAGGCCTCGGGCCGCGTCCTCAAGGCCGGCTACACCACCGACCTGAACGGCATCTCGCGCGAATTCCGCAATTCCCAGGGCGCGCTGGTGATCGTGTTCGTGCTGGCGCTGCTGTTCATCTTCCTGGTGCTGGCGGCGCAGTTCGAGAGCTTCGTCGACCCGCTCGTCATCATGTTCTCGGTGCCACTGTCGATGGTGGGCGCGCTGCTGGCGCTCAAGCTCACGGGCGGCTCGCTCAACGTCTATTCGCAGATCGGCCTGATCACCCTGGTCGGGCTGGTGACCAAGCACGGCATCCTGATCGTCGAGTTCACCAACCAGCTGCGCCAGCGGGGCGAGCCGATGCTGCAGGCGCTGGTGCACGCCAGCAGCCAGCGCCTGCGCCCGATCCTGATGACCACCGGGGCCATGGTGCTGGGCGCACTGCCGCTGGCGCTGGCCACCGGCGCGGGCTCGGAAAGCCGGCGCCAGATCGGCTGGGTCATCGTCGGTGGCATGAGCCTGGGCACGCTGCTGACGATCTTCGTGGTGCCGACGGTCTATTCGCTGCTGGCACGCCGGGGCACGCCGGGCGCGATCACCGATCCGGTGCTGGCGCCGGCGCATGAAGGGTCGCAGGCTTGACGGACTGAGCGACGCCGCGGTCACGCGTGGCGGCAAGAGGCTCGACCCCGAATTCCTTCAGGCGCTCGAAGCCTGATGCCGTGTGGCCGCATGGGATCGGGCGCGCCGGCCCGGCGGCCGGCCGTCGCGCCAGCGCAGGGCCCAGCGCTCGATCGTGTGCAAGGACAGCGCCGCCAGCAGGCACGAGATCGGCAGGCCCAGCGCCAGCACGATGGGCCAGTCGTACGCCTCGCGCAGGTAGCGCACCACCGGGTAGTGCCACAGGTAGATGCCGTAGGACAGGCGGCCCAGCTGTACCAGCAGCGGCGCGGCGAGCATGGTGTGGACCAGGCCGCGCTGGCGCTGCACGGCAATCAGGATCACGACCGCGGCGGCCTCGACCAGGCTGATGCCCCAGAGCAGGGCGTGGTTGTTCTTCCAGCCCAGCTCCAGCAGCAGGGGCAGCGCCAGCGGCAGCCACAGCGCGTGGGGCAGCAGGCGGCGCCGGGCCCGCGTCATCCAGTCGGGCCGCTCCCACATCAGGGTTGCCAGCAGGGCGCCGGCCATGAGGCCGGAAAAGCGCGTGTCGAAGCGGAAGAACACCTTGTAGAAGACCTGGCCCTCCAGCACCCAGCCGGCGCGCCACAGGGTGCCCAGCAGCCACAGCAGGGCGATCGGCCACCAGCGCCGGCCACGCGGCGTCAGCCGCAGCACCAGCAGCAGGACCAGCGGCCACAGCAGGTAGAAGTGCTCTTCCACCGACAGCGACCACATGTGCAGCAGCGTGTCCGGGCTGTCGAAGAAGGCGATGCCGTAGTCCGCCAGGTAGAGGATGGAAACCAGGGCGTCGGAGTAGATGTCGTCCAGCTCCGGCCAGACCAGCGGCGCCACCAGGCAATAGGTCAGCAGGAACACGGCCAGCGCCGGCATCAGCCGCAGCAGGCGCCGCCAGTAGAAGCGGCGCAGCGCCAGCCGGCCCGTCTGCTCGTGCTCGATCAGCAGCAGCGTGGTGATCAGAAAGCCGCTCAGGACGAAGAACAGGTCGACGCCGAAGAAGGCGCCGTCGAACAGCGGTACGTAGGCGTGCGAGAAGATCACCAGGACGATCGCCACGCCACGCAGTCCATCGAGAGCCGGGTTGTAGGGCAACCCGCGAGATACCGGCTTCAAGTCCACTCCTTTCCAGGCACAGGCCCGGCCGGGGTCGGCCGGGACGGGCAGACAAGGCCGCGATTGTGGACGTGACAGTGCTACTTTCGGGTGACAGTGTGTTGTGTCAGGCTGCCAGGCGCAAGCACCGGCAGCGCCGGGCAACAACTCCACACAATGAGGGGGTCGGGCAGGCTCAGCGCACGGCGTCGAAGAGTTCGCGCGCCGCCGCCAGGCAGAACGGTGGCTCGTAGGTGCCGTGGTAGTTGCCGTAGTAGGTGGCGAATTCCGGGGTGGCCGGATCGACGGGGGCGGGCCCGAACACGGCCTGGATCGCGTCATCCACGTCCACCGAAGCGACGTTCTCGACACCGCGGGCATCGAGGTCCGCCTTCAGCGGATCCTGGTGAACCGCTGGCGGCACCACCGGGTCGCCGGCACCGCCGCACAGGAGTACCGGTGTCTTGGGCGTCCAGCCGAGGAAGCTGTTGCGCACGCCGGCCTGGTAGAGCGGGTTGTCGCCCTGGCCGCGTACGCCGTCCATGAAGGCCGGCTGCATGATCAGGTCCAGTGCCTCGGCGGCGGGCAGGTCCATGCGCAGCTGGGTGTAGAGGCTGGTCACGTCTGTGGTCGGGAACCAGGTCGCGATCGAGTCGGCATAGGCTGGCTGGAAGGCATCGGACGGCCGGTTGTAGATGTTGCCGTAGACCTGCTGCCAGGCGGTGACGATGAAGGGCAGGAACAGCTGCGCGCCGGCGGTTGGTGTCGGCAGGCTGAGCGCCTGGCCGAGGTTGTAGGGGCCGGCGAGATGGGCCCCGGCGACGACGTTGATTTCGCTCGTGTACCGGCCTTCGGCGGCCCGCTGCGATGCCATCGATGCATGCCCACCCTGCGAATAGCCGCTGAACATCACCTTGCCCGATAGCTGGAGGCCGGCTTCGGCCCTGGCGTGGCGCGCCGCGCGCACCGAATCGATCACGCTCGTCGCTTCGGAATCGGCGTGCAGGTAGGGGTGGAAGGGATAGTCGGATTCGGCGTACCCGAGGTAGTTCGTCGCCACGACGGCGTAGCCCTGGGCGGCGAGGAAGGCGACCAGCAGCCCGGTCTCCGGATCGGCCGGATCGGCCAGCGCCCGCGACTTGTTGGCGTCGGTGCCGCGCGCATAGGCCACGAGGGGGGCGGGGTCGATGGCGCAGGCGCTGCCTGGTTCACCGGTGGGAGCCAGCAACACGCCCGAGGCGTTGGTGCGCTCGCTCCGGGCGCCGATGGTGGCGTAGTTCAGCGCGATGACCTTGACGTCGCATTGCGCCGCTCCGGTCAGGCCCTGCAGGCCGTTGTTCGCGACCATGGCGTCGATCTGCGCGGTAGAAAGCGTCGCCACGACTTTTGGCGGATCGATCAGAGCGCCCCGTGAGAGGCGATCGTCGGAGCCGCCACAGGCCACCAGCAGGGCAGCGACGGCGGCAAGCAGGGTCAGGCGCGGCAGCATCATTGGAAACCTCTCTTCCTCGGCACGGACCGCTCCCTGGAGCATTCATCGTGCGCAGCGCGGCGCGGCCACGCCATAGGGGTTTTTACCGATTAAACCCAAATCCGGCAGTTGACCGTTTTTGAACTTGTCGAAAGCCGCATGAACATTGAGCCTGGCCGTTTTGATCACGCTTGCCGGTTGGGTGAGCGCACTATGCACCCGCCAGCACCCCCTCACCGCGCCATGCGGCGTTGCTCGTCGTGGCGCACACCAGTGCGTGGCCTCCTCGCCCTTGCAGGGCGCGGCCCAGCCAGAGGCTGGGCCCGTTCGCGCCGTCCAAAGGCGCGCAGGCGCCTTTGGAGCCGCGGCGCTCACCCTTGCCTGGCACGCTGACAGCGGCACTGGCGGGCGCATCCAACTGCCGGATTCAGGTTGGAAGGCGTTCGAGGGGGCGAGTGGAGGGATCCTGGGCATGCCTGTTTTCAGTCCCGGGGGATGGTTCATATATCGCAGGAGCACACTGGGACATTGACCGTTTTTCGTGGTGTCTGCGGCATAATTTCGGGCGGGAGAACCCGGGGCTCCGGCGCCGCGCGGGAATCATGACAAGGATGCGGATGCCGGGTCTGCAGCTGGCGGAGGTACGGGCCATGAAACTGCGCAACATGATGGTGCTGCTGGTGCTTGCAGTGGCGCCGCTGGTCGGCCAGGCGTTCGACCTGGCCCGGGCCGAACGGCTGTTTGCCCAGCATTGCGCGGTCTGCCATGGCGTCGACCGCAGTGGCTACATCGGTCCGGCGCTCAATCGCGACGAGACGACGCTGAGCCGCGGCGACATCGCCGGCAAGATCCTGAGCGGCGCACCGCCCACCCTGATGCCCCAGCACCCGAGCTGGACCACCGGCCTGTCCAGGCGCGACCGCGACCTGCTGGTGGAGCTGATCGCCACCCAGCCGCGCAGCCGGCCGGGCTGGGGCATCGAGGACGTGCGCGAATCGCTGCAGGTGCTGGTGCCGGATGTCTCGAAGCTGCCGGCTCGGCCGACCTACGATATCGGCCACGTCGATGACCTGATGGCCGTCATGTCGCGCGGCCAGCGCGCCGCCGGCAAGGAGGCCCGGGTGCTGTTCTACGACGGCGTCAGCCATCGCCGCGTGGGCTCGGTCGCGACCGGCTTTGCGCCGCACCTGATGGACTTCCACCCGACCGAGGAGCGCTGGGCCTACGTGCGCGACGACATGGGCTGGGTGCACAAGATCGATCTCTATTCCATGCGCACGGTGCGCAAGGTGCGGGCCGGCCTGAACGGCACCTCGCTGGCGCTGTCGCGCGACGGCCGCTACCTGGCGGCCGGTTCCTACGTGCCGAACACCATGGTGATCATGGACGCCGATACGCTGGAGCCGCTGCACCTGCTTGAACTGGCCGGCATCGACCCCGACAGCAAGCAGGTGGCAACCGATGACGCCGGCATGATCACCGGCACGCCGCTGGCCGACATCTTCGTGGTAGCGCTGGAGCAGGCCGGCCAGGTGTGGATCATCGACCTGGACCAGCGCGGCATGCCGATCACGCAGATCAAGGATGTCGGCCGCCACCTGCACGACGCCTTCCTCTCGCCCGACGGACGCCATCTCGTGGTGTCGTCCTACGAGGACCACCTGAACGCCGTAATCGACCTGCAGGAGCGGCGCATCGTGCGCAAGATCCCGGCCGGCTGCAAGCCGCACCTGGGCTCGGGCGCGGTGGTGCGCTCGCAGGGCCGCCTGGTCGGCATCGGCACCAACATGGGCGAGGAGGATTGCAAGTCCTACGAGGTGACGGTGTTCGACATGGAGAACTTCGAGGTCGTCAAGCGCGTCCCGGTGATCGGCCCGACCGAGTCGCCGGCTGCGCACCCGAACGCGCCCTACGTCATCGCCGACATCGTTGGCACCGGCCCCGACGCCAACAAGCTGCAGTTCATCGACAAGGATTCACTGGAGGTGGTGCGCACGATCGAGGTCGCGGGGACGCTGGGCCATTCGCACTTTCCGGAATACACGGCGCGCGGCGACTTCTTCTACGTCAGCGCGCGCTACCGCGGCGACCGCAGCCAGGGCGCACCCGGCGGCCAGCTGGCGATCTTCGACTCGCACACGCTCAGGCAGGTCAAGTCGATCCCGGTCGACGTGCCGGCCGGCGTGTTCTCGCGCGTGCGCGCGCGCACCGTGGTGATCGGGCTGCAGCCCGAGGCGCAGTAGGCGGCGCGCCGGGTGCCTGGTCAGGCGCCCGTGGCCTGCTTCAGGGCCTGGGCAATGTCCTGCGCTTCGTGCGGCCGCACCAGGCGCGCCACTTCCTGGCCATCGCGCAGGAACACCAGGGTCGGCCACAGCTTGACGCGGAAGCTGCGGCCGAGCGGCCGGCCCGGGCCGTCCTCGACCTTGACGTGCGCCACGCCGGCACCGGCCTGCTCGAAGGCGGCCGCGATCGCCGGCTGCGCGCCACGGCACCAGCCGCACCAGTCGGTGCCGAACTCCAGCACCAGTGCGCCGGCGGTGGCGTCGACCTCGGCTCGAGTCAGGGTTTCGGGAACGAAGCGGGTGGCGTAGGTCATGGGTTCAGGGCCGGATCGAGGGTCGGTGCCGGTTTTCCATTTGACGGATGCGGACAAGTGGGTGCCGGATCACGGACCCGGCCGCTTGCGTTATGTTAGGCCTTCATGAGAGCCATGGCCGATGACATCCGCAAGCCCGAGCGCGCCGAGATCGAGCGCCTCGTGTCGTGCTTCTATGCCGACGTGCGTGCCGACGCGCTGCTCGGGCCGGTGTTCGAGCCGCTGCTGCACGGCCGCTGGGACGCGCACCTTGTGCGCATGACCGACTTCTGGTGCGCGGCGCTGAAGATCGAGCACGGCTTTCGCGGCGACGTGCACAACAAGCACATGGCGCTGGCCGGCATCACGCCGGCGCACCTGGCGCGCTGGCTGCAGCTCTGGCGGCGGCACACCGCGGCGCTCATGACGCCGCCGGTGGCGGTGCGCCTGCAGGACGTGGCCGTGGGCATCGCGCGCGTCATGCACCTGGGCTGGTTCGGCCGCCTGCCGTCGCGCGAAGAACTGCTGGACCGGCTCGCGGTCGAGGCCATGGCCCAGGCCTGACGCGCGCCGGCCGCCCGGCGTGCCGGAACCTTGATCCAGTGCAGGGGTACGGCAGACGCACCACCGTAGACTCGCAGCAGGCTTGATTCCATGATGGGAGTGTGGTCATGTACGATCGAATCCTGGTGCCGCTGGACGGTTCGCGCTTTGCCGAGGAAGTGATTCCCCATGCGGCGGCGCTGGCCGGCAGGGAGGGCACCGAGCTGGCATTGCTGCGCGTGGCCGAGGACGCCAGCGAGGAGCCCGCGGCCCGGCGCTATGTGGAGCGTCTGGCGGCCGCCCATGGCGCGCAGGCGCTGGCCGTCACGGCGCCCGGCAGCGTCGCCGACGTCGTGCTGGCGGAGGCTGGCAACACGCCGGCGACCCTGGTGGCGATCACCTCGCGCGGCCGCTCCGGCGTGCTGGAAGCCCTGCTTGGCAGCGTCGCGCAGCAGGTGGTGCGCGGCGCCGGCGGGCCGGTGCTGGTCTATCACCCGACCGGCACCGACCGCACCCCGACCGCGCCGGTCCAGCTGCGGCGCGTGGTGCTGCCGCTCGACGGCAGCGAGCTCTCGGAGGCCATGGGATCCGAGGGCGCGGCGTTCGCGCGCTGGCTCGGGGCCGAGCTCGAGGTGGTGCGCGTGGTCGATGGCGCTGCGGCTGCCAGCCTGGGCCTTCCGGCCGGCAGTGGCGAGCAGGTGGCGCTGGAGTCCGCCTACGTGCGCGCCCGGGCCAGCCAGTATGCGCAGGCGCACGGCGTGCGCGTCAACTGGGACGTACTGCACGGCAAGCCGGCAGCGGCGATCTCCAGCCATGTCGCCGGTCGGCGCGATACCGTGCTGGTCATGCTGACGCGCCGGCAGGCGCCGCTGGAGGCGGCCTTCCTGGGCAGCGTCACGGCCGGCTGCCTGCGTCGGGCCGGCGTGCCGATCCTGATGCGCGTGCCCTGACGGCCGGCTCGCGCCGGACCCGGCGTCAGAGTTTTTTGACCATCAGCGCGATGTCGTGATGGATGCCGTCGACCTGGATCGCGCGCGGGTGCAGGCCGTAGCGCTCGAAGCCGGCCTTGGTGTAGAGGCGCACGGCGTGCTCGTTGCTGGCGGTCACCGACAGCACCACCTGCTCCAGGTCGGGCAGCTGGCGCACCAGGCGGTCGAACTCCGCCAGCAGGGCCTTGCCGATGCCCTTGCTGCGCGAGCCCGGGGCGATGATCATGCCCACCAGCGCCGCCTCGTGGCGCCGCTTGAGCGCCGATTCGCGCTCGCACACCACGGCGCCCAGCATCCTGCCCGTGCCGTCGAAGGCGCCGAGGATGAAGTGGTCGGCCGGCGGCTGGCCCAGCTTGGTGGCGTAGCTGGCTGCCGGCAGCGCCGAACCGGCGTTGAAGTCGGTGGTGAAGGCTTCCGGGTCGTGCATCAGGCCGACGTCGCGCAAGGCCTTGTAGGCCGGCAGGTCGGAGTCGGTCAGCAGGCGGATGGCGAGGTCGGACACGGACATGTCGGGGCTCCTTCGGTCAGGGGGGTTGTTCGAGGATACGCAGTTCCTCGAGTGTATTGGCGTTGGCGAAGGCCTTCGGGTCATCTTCGCTCTGGTCGAAGGGGACCAGCACCCGGCGCTGGTCCGCGGTCCAGGCGTCGATGCGGCGCCCACCCGCTTCGATGAAGCGCTCCAGGCCGGCGCGCAGGCTCGTGCGCAGCAGGCAGAAGGCGGGCTGGCGGCGCAGGAACGGGGCGCCGTCCGGCGCGTGGTCCGGGGCGGCCGCCATCGCGATCTCGGCGTCTTCGGCCAGCAGCGCCTGCAGCAGCCGCTCGGCCAGGGTGAGCGGGAAGTGCGGCACGTCGCAGGCCGCGGTCAGCAGCAGCGGGGTGGTGCAATGCGTCAGCCCGGCCAGGAAGCCGGCCAGCGGCCCCTGGAAGTCGGGCCAGGGGTCGGGATGCACCGGCACGCCCAGGGATCGGTAGGCGGCCCGGTTGCGATTGGCGCTGATCAGGATGGCGACCGGCGGCACGGTCTGGGCGCGCAGGCGCTGCAGCGCGCGGGCCGCCAGCGGCTGTCCGCGGAAGGCCTGCAATCCCTTGTCGATGCCGCCCATGCGGCTGCCGCGGCCGCCGGCCAGCAGCAGGGCGGTGATTGGCGGCGTGCCAGGATCCAGATGCATGGGCGGAGTATGTCTGGTCTCAGGCCTGTGTCTCCGGTCCCGCCGCCACCGGCCGCTCCGGGGTGCGCAGGGCTTCTTCGGCGCGCTGCCTGATGTTGCGGAACGGCGTGGACAGCTGCGCCATGCGCGCCTCCCACTGCGGGTCCGGCTGCTGGTCCTCGATGGCCTGGAAATAGACCTGCATCATGCAGGCCAGCGCCAGCGGCTCGAGCGCACCGACCTTGACGCTCCAGGCCAGCAGCGCGGCAAACAGCACGGCGGCACCGGACAGGAAGCCGGGCATGAGCCAGGCGATCAGCGCCGCCGGCGCCAGCATGACGACGAACACCAGGATGCTCAGTCCGTACATGAGGACGGCCAGCCAGGCGGCGTTGCGCAGCATAGGCTGGTAGTTCTGCGCGTAGAGCACGAGCGACTTGCGAGCCGACTCCCAGGGCTCTTCCGAGCCGGTGTGGATCATGCGCGCCAGGATCAGCTCGTCCACGAAACCCAGCGCCATGCGCAGGAAGGCCTGGAGCAGGGCGCCCAGACGCTCGCTGCCGGGCACGGCGCGCAGCAGTCCGCGCGCCATGCCGGCGAGCGTGCGCACCACGCCCTTGATGAGAAGATCGATGGCAAACAGGGCGTTGGCGGTGCCGAAGCGCTGCCGCACCGCTTTCGTGCCGTGCTCCAGCTGCGATCGGCCCTGGGGGATGGCGCCGCCGTTGACCAGCTCCACCAGCACGGCGACGTGCGCGGCCTTGACCATGTAGAGCAGCCAGGCTCGCGCCCAGTACATCAGCCCGCCGAACAGGGCCACGCCGAGCACGCCGCCCCAGCCCGCGCCGGCGGCCTGGCCACCGGCCCCGAACAGGGAGCCGATGCCCCAGCCCAGCGCGGCACCGACCCCGGCCACCAGCATGTAGCCCAGGGCGATGCCCAGATACACCAGCAGGCGCAACAGGACGAACGGCAGGGTGCGCAGCACCAGGCCGATGGCGGCGCCGAGCTTGAAGTCCCACATGGCTGGCTGCGTTTCCTATGGATGGGTGTTGTGTGCCTGCCGGGCCGGATCGGTCAGCGGCGGCCCGGTGGGTCGATTGTCGGCGTGGCGCCCGGGCGACGCTGGGGAAGAGCTCGCCGCACCGCAATCACGGTGGCACAACGGCGTTGTCCGGCAACGTCGGCGGGCACCCGGACAGCAGCCTGTGATGCTGCCGGCCGTGAGCCCGTCTATCGTCGAAAAGTCCCTGAGCGGATGTCTTGCGCGGGCGCCGGCTGACCGGACTCCCCTTGCGCAAATGTAATTTTCATTGTGGGACGTATCATGCCCATCAGACGGCGTGCGTGCCATAGGCCGAATGGCCCATGGCAGCCGCCCTGGTCACGGGCTATTTTCGGAGCGCGCCCAGATCGGACTTCGCCACGGGTGCGCTGGTTCGTGGCATCTGCGAGAGAGGAGAGCCTGCTTGAATCCACTGGATGGATTTGCCGTGCTGCTGGTGGATGACCATCCATTGTTCCGTGACGGCCTGGCCGCGGCCCTGCGGCACCAGGCGCCGGGCTTGCGGGTGCAGACCGCGGCGTCGCTGGAAGACGCCCTGCGGGCGCTGGAGCTTGCCGCCGACGACTTCGATCTCGTGCTGCTGGACTACCACCTGCCGGGCACCGACGGCTTGCAGTGTGCACGCCGCATCATGCGGGACCGTCCGGACCTGGGCGTGGGCCTGATGTCGGGCATGGAGGACCCGGCACTCCCGGAGCGTGCGCGCCGCGCCGGGCTCGCGGCCTATCTGCCCAAGACGCTGGAGATCGAGGCGCTGGTCGAGCTGCTGCAGCAGCTGGCCGGGGGCCAGCCCGTGTTTGCAAATTCCGGAAGCACGCCGCTGCTGCCGGACGAACCGGAAAGTCCGCTGAACCTGACGCCGCGCCAGATCGAAGTGCTGCAGCAGCTGGCCCTGGGCAGCAGCAACAAGGAGATTGCGCGGGCGATCGGGATCTCGCCGGCCACGGTGAAGAACCATCTCGAATCCATCTTCAGTCGCATCGGCGCCAGCAACCGCCTGCACGCGGTCGCGATCGCGCGCGCGGCCCTGGGCGAGGACGTGCTGTAGCCGGCACGCAGGGCCATTGTCCGTGCCTGCCATCGCCTCATGCGTCTGCACTGGTTGAAACGGCTCGACAGCCGGCTGATGTTCACCGCCGACGCCATGACGGCGGCAGCCGGGCCCGACCCGGCGCGGCGCCTGCAGCTGGAGCAGCGGATGTTGAGCCTGCTCGAGCGCGGCATGCGGCAGGTCCAGTGGTCGTCGGCTTTCATCGGACCGGCGCTGGCGCTGTGGCTCACCGGACCGCGGATCGGCCTGCTCAAGGCCGGGATCCCGGCGCTCCTGCTGTGGCTTCTCAGTGCCGACCGCGTCTGGCATTTGCAGCAGATGGCACGCGAGCGGGCGCATGCGGACGACGCCCCCCGGCGCTGGGGGCGCCAGCTGGCCTGGCGCTCGTTCGCGGCCGGGCTGGTGATCGCGCTGTGGTGCCACTTCGTGATCGAGAGCAACGACCAGGCGCTGGTCTCCAGCGTGCTGGCGCTGGTGACGGTCGTGTCGGCCGGCGCGGCGGCGCAGTACGCCTGCTGGCCGCCGGTGATGTGGGCGGCGATCACGCCCATCATGCTGGGCATGGCCGTGCAACTGGCGTGGCATGGCGGCACCGGGTCGCTGGTGCAGGCACTGTTTGCTGCCATCTTCTGGCTGGTGGTGGGGCTGGCCGGCCTGCGCTTTGCCCGCACGCTGCACAGCGAAACCCTGATGCGCCTGGACAACGAGAACCTGATGCGCGCGCTCTCCGAGCGCCATGCACAGCTCACCGCGGCCAGTTCCGCCAAGGGCCGATTCTTTGCCGCCGCCAGCCATGACCTGCGCCAGCCGCTGCAGGCCATGGGGCTCTACCTGAGCGTGCTCAAGCCCGAGGCGTCGATTGACGCCAGCACGCTGGAGCGGCTGCACCAGTGTGTCGGCTCGATGGACTGGCTGCTGGAAAACCTGCTCGAGCTGTCGCGGCTGGACGAGGGCCAGCTGGTGCCGGTGCCGCGTGCACTGGCGCTGCAGCCGCTGCTCGACCGCATGGCGGCCCAGTACGAGGCCCAGGCTCGACAGAAGCAGCTGCAGCTGCGCGTGCATCCGACGCACGCCTGGGTGCGCAGCGATCCGCTGCTGCTGGAGCGCGCGCTGTCGAACCTGCTGGTGAACGCGATCCGCTACACGGAGCGGGGCGGGGTCCTGCTCGGCGCGCGCCGACGCGGCGACGTGCTGCGGCTGTGTGTCGTCGACACCGGGATCGGCATCGCGCCGCAGGCGCAGGAGCGGATCTACGAGGAATTCGTACAGCTGGGCAATCCGGACCGCAATCCCGCCGCCGGCTACGGCCTGGGCCTGGCGACGGTGCGTCGCATCGCCCGCTTGCTGGAGCATCCGCTGACCCTGCATTCCAGGGTCGGGCGCGGCAGCGTGTTTGCGCTCGACCTGCCGCTGGCCGCGCCCGAGCTGCCGGTGGCGGTGCCGGTGGTGGTGGAGGATCCGACGCGCCTGCGCGGCCGGGTGCTGGTGGTGGAAGACAACGTGCTGGTGCGCGAGGCGCTGGTGCGCCTGCTGGGCGGCTGGGGCCTGACGGTGGCGCAGGCTGCCACGGGCGACGAGGCGCTGGCTCGCATGGCCGATGGCGGGTTTGACGCCGTGCTCAGCGACTGGCGACTGCCCGGGGCGGTCGATGGCGTCGCCGTGCTCGATCAGGCGAGCGAGCAGCTGCCCGGGCTGCGCCTGGCGCTGTTGCTGACCGGCGAAGACACCGAGGTGCTCAAGGAAGCGACACCGCCTTATCCGGTGCTGCGCAAGCCGGTGCGCCCGCTGCGCTTGCGCATGCTGCTGACGCAGTGTCTGCAGTCCACCGATCCGGCGGTCGATGCCGCGGCTTGGATGCCGCAGCCCGTTCAGTGAGCGGGAAGATCCCGGCGGCCGCTCAGCCGCCGATGTAGCTCATCTCGATGCGCTTCTCGCCCGGACCGTGATCGGGCGGCAGGCTGGCGCGCAGCTCGCTGTAGCGATCCGTGCGGCCCTGCCAGATGCCGGCGACTGCGCCCTGGATCGCCTCGTCGGAGGCACCACCGCGCAGCAGCGCGCGCAGGTCGTGGCCGTGCGTGGCGAACAGGCACAGGTAGAGCTTGCCGTCGGTCGACAGGCGCGCGCGGTTGCAGGCGCCGCAGAACGGGTGCGTGACGCTGCAGATCACGCCGACCTCGCCCAGCGCCGGGTCGTGGCGACCGTCGGCGCCGGCATAGCCCCAGCGCTCGGCGGTTTCGCCCGGCGCCGTGGGCTCCAGCGGCACCAGCGGGAATTCGCTCTGCAGCCGGCGGATCACCTCGGCGCCGGGCAGCACCTCGGTCATGCGCCAGCCATTGGTGGAGCCGACATCCATGAACTCGATGAAGCGCACCGTGATGCCGGTGCCGAGAAAGCGCCGGGCAATGGGCAGGATCTCCTGGTCGTTGGTGCCGCGCTTGACCACCACGTTGACCTTGATCGGGCCCAGGCCGGCGGCCTGCGCGGCGTCGATGCCGGCCAGCACCTTGTGCACCGGAAAGCCGACGTCGTTCATGCGCTGGAAGATGGTGTCGTCCAGCGCGTCCAGGCTCACGGTGACGCGCTTCAGGCCGGCGGCGGCCAGCGCCTTTGCCTTGCGCTCCAGCAGCGAGCCGTTGGTGGTGAGCGTGATGTCCAGCGGCTCGCCATCCGGCGTGCGCAGTTCGGCCAGCAGCCCGATCAGGTGCTCGACGTTCTTGCGCACCAGCGGCTCGCCGCCGGTCAGGCGCAGCTTGTGCACGCCCTGCGCCACGAACAGCCGGGCCAGGTGCGCGATCTCCTCGAAGCTCAGCACCTGGTCGTGCGGCAGGAAGTGATGGCGTGAGCCGAACACTTCCTTGGGCATGCAATAGGTGCAGCGGAAGTTGCAGCGGTCGGTGACGCTGATGCGCAGGTCGCGCAACGGTCGCCCGCGCGTGTCGACCAGCGTGCCCGCCGGTGCGGCCATGGGCAGGACCGGCGGCGGCGTGGCGGTCTTCACGACCCCGCCGTTCGAGCGCCTGGCGCTGTAGGAGGAAACCACATTCTTGGCCATGGGCTCATTATGCTGAAGCGGCGATAGGCCTGTTTGCGGGTAGTGGTAAGGCGCCGCGACGGGCGCGCGGCAGGCGCGCTACCATGCGGCTCCTGGGGTCGAACGGATCGGAGCGAAGGCATGAATCTCCCGCGGTGGAGCCGGCGCCGCTGGCTGCTTGGCGCCAGCGCGCTCCCGCTGTCCGGCGCAGCCTGGGCGCGCGAGCCCGATGCCGCACCGATGCCGGCGCTGGGCAGCGTGTTGCCGCTGGCGCCGGCCAGCCTGCTGGACGGCGGCCGCTTCGAGCCGAGCGAGGCCGAGGGCCATGTACTGGTGCTCTACTGGTGGGCCAGCTGGTGCCCGTTCTGCGCCGAGCAGAGCCCCGAGATGCAGAAGCTCTGGGACGCCGGCCGCGCGCGCGGCCTGCGCCTGCTGGCGCTGTCGATCGACCGCCGGCCGGACGAGGCCGTGGCCTATCTGCGCCGCAAGGGCTACACCTTCCCGGCCGCCTGGCTCGGCCCCGAGTTGGCGCGCGCCTACCCCAAGCCCGAAGGCCTGCCCGTCACCGTGGTGCGCGGCAAGGACGGCCGCGTGCTGCAGACCGAGCAGGGTCAGATGTTCCCCGAGGACGTGGCCGAGCTGGCGCGCTGGCTGTGACGGGCACGGTGGATTCCGCCCTGGCGGCCCTGCTGGATCGCGACCTGCTGGCCGAGCTGGCGGCGGCGCGCGAATGCGCCTGGTTCAATCCGGCGCTGCGGCCGGCCGCCGAAGCCCTGCCCGCAGTCGGCCTGGGCGCCGCCGACGTGCAGGACGCGGCCGACCGCCTGCGGCGCTTCGCGCCCTGGCTGGCCGCGACCTTTGCGGCCACGCGTGCCAGCGGCGGCATGATCGAGTCGCCCCTGGTCGCCGTGCCGGCGCTGCAGGCGGCGCTGGACGCGCGAGCCGGCACGCCTCTGCCCGGCCAGCTGTGGCTCAAGCTCGATTCCGAATTGCCGATCTCGGGTTCGATCAAGGCGCGCGGCGGCATCCACGAGGTGCTGCGCCACGCCGAACGGCTGGCCCTGGACGCCGGCCTGCTGACGCTGCAGGACGACTATCGCCGCTTCGCCACGCCCGAACTGCGCGCCCTGCTGGGGCGGCACCGCATCGCCGTCGGCTCCACCGGCAACCTCGGCCTGTCGATCGGCCTCGTCGGCGCCCGGCTCGGCTTCCAGGTTTCGGTCCACATGTCGGCCGACGCGCGCCAGTGGAAGAAGGACCGGTTGCGCGCGCACGGCGTCACCGTGGTCGAGCACGCCGCCGATTATTCGGCCGCCGTGGCCGAAGGGCGGGCGCAGGCCGCGGCCGATCCGGCCACCTGGTTCGTCGACGACGAGAACTCGGTGCACCTGTTCTTCGGCTACGCGGTGGCGGCGCAGCGGCTGGCCGGGCAGTTGCAGGCGCTGGACATCCGGGTCGGCCCGGGCCGGCCGCTGTTCGTGCACCTGCCCTGCGGCGTCGGCGGCGGGCCGGGCGGTGTCGCCTTCGGCCTCAAGCGGGTGTTCGGCGACCACGTGCACTGCCTGTTTGCCGAGCCCACGCACGCGCCCTGCATGCTGCTCGGGCTGGCCAGCGGCCGGCACGAAGAGGCCAGCGTGCACGACATCGGCCTGGACGGTTGCACCGCCGCCGACGGCCTGGCGGTGGCACGCCCCTCGGGCTTCGTCGGCCGGCGCCTGGCGCCCCTGATCGACGGCTGCTTCACCGTCAGCGACGACGCGTTGTTTCGCGGGGTCGCGCTGCTGCACCAGCACGAAGGCATGGCCATCGAGCCCTCGGCTGCCGCCGGCCTGCCCGGGCCCTGGCACGTGGCCCGCGCACCCGACTACCTGCGGCGCATCGGCGTCGGCTCGGCCGATCTGGCCCAGGCCACCCACATCGCCTGGGCCACCGGCGGCAGCATGGTGCCGGCCGAGGAGATGGCTGCCTACATCGCGCGCGGCGTGGCGGCGCTGGCCTGATTCGAACCTGCGTTCGAAATGACGAATGACAGATGACCTCGCTGCGCTTCGATGACAAATGGCGCATGGGTCATTTGACCGGCGGCAGCATGGTGCCGGCCGAGGAGATGGCCGCCTACATCGCGTGCGGCGTGGCGGCGCTGGCCTGACTCGAACCTGCGTTCGAAATGACGAATGACGGATGACCTCGCTGCGCTTCGATGACAAATGGCGCATGGGTCATTTGTCATGCCGGCGTCAGCCGGTGTCATTCGTCATGCGTTTGAACGCGACCTGGTGTGTAAACCGCGGGGCGGGCCATGCGGGGCACCCGTGACCAGGGTCTTCCTGGGCACAGGGTGCGTCCCCCTTTCAGGGGGAAGGAGCGCAGCGACATAGGGG
>CAYRHV010000029.1:0-16056 GCA_964424045.1 uncultured Ottowia sp.
TGCAGCCGAACCCGTCGACTTGATCCGGTTCGTACCGGCGTAAGGAAGAGCGGCTGGCTGCGCATCGTGCCTCCCGCACGAGACGGCGCATGCGGGCGATCCGGGGCCTGGAGAACATCGATGTTTGCAGGAGCCCGCTTCATGACTTCATCCTGGTGTCCGCTGGCCCGCACCGGCTCGCGGCAATGAGCGCGCGCGAGCTGTCCATCGGCATTGCCGGCGCCGGCCTGCTGGGGCGCCTGCTGGCCTGGCATCTGTCGCGCACCGGCCACCCGGTGTCGGTGTTCGATGTGGCGACCGGGCCGGAGCCGGTGGTGCGCAGCCAGGCCGGCGAGCCCTACGTGCCGACGGCCGCCGGCTTCACGGCCGCCGGCATGCTCAGCCCGCTGTCCGAGCTGGATAACGCCGAGCCGGCGGTGGCACGCCTGGGCTTTCGCTCGCTGGCGCTGTGGCCGGCCATCGTGGCGGCGCTGTCGGGGCCGCCGTCGCTGGTGGTGCGCGGCAGCCTGCTGCTGGCGCACCGGCCCGATCTGGGCGCGGCGCGGCGCGTGCTCGATCGCCTGCACGCCGCGACCGACACGCCCGAGTGGCAGCACCTGGAGCTGCCCGCCGGCGAGCAGCCGCTGACGCCAGCCGAGCTGCGCACGCTGGAGCCCGCGATCCAGGGCCCCGCCCATGCCTGGCTGCTGCCGGGCGAGGGCCACATCGATACCGTGGCGACGATGCGCGCCCTGCATGCCGGCGCGCCGGCGGTCGACTGGCGCTGGGGCACCCCGGTGCTTGCCGTGCAGGGCGGGGCCGGCGGCGGCACCCTGCAGCTGGCCGATGGCCGCGCCCTGGCCTTCGACGTGGTGATCGACGTGCGCGGGGCCGGCGGCCGGCCCGAGCTGCCGGTGCGCGGGGTGCGCGGCGAGATCATCGGGCTCGACTGCCCGGGGCACGGCCTGACGCGCCCGGCGCGCCTGCTGCACCCGCGCCACCTCGTCTACCTGGTGCCGCGCTCGGCACGCGAGCTGATCGTGGGCGCCAGCGAGATCGAGAGCGAGGACCGCTCGCCGGTCAGCCTGCGCACCGCCGTCGAACTGATGGCCGCCGCGCACAGCGTGCTGCCGGCCCTGGCCGAAGCGCGCATCCGGAAGCTGGACGTGAACCTGCGGCCGGCCCTGCCCGACAACAACCCGTGCGTCGAGCGCGCCGGGCGTCTGCTGCGCATCAACGGCCTGTTTCGCCATGGCTGGCTGCTGGCGCCGGCGCTGCTGGAGCAGGCGCTGGACGCGGCGGACTGGTATCGGGGCGGGTTTGCCGCCCGACTTGGAACGGGGTCGGCACAGCCGGCTGCCGCTGGAGCCTGAAAATGTCAGAAATATCGTCCAACGCGTCGCAGACCGTGCGCATCCGGATCGGCGAGGAGGCGCGCGAGCTGCCGGCCGGCAGCTCGGTGGCCGACGTGGTGGCGCTGCTGGGGCACGCCCCGGAGGCGGTGAGCACGGCCGTCAACGGCGACTTCGTGGCCCGGGCCGCGCGCGCCGCGCGCCGGCTGGCGCCGGACGACCAGGTGCTGCTGTTCCAGCCCATCGTCGGCGGCTGAGGGCACATCCGGCATGGCAGCAGGCACGCGGACCCTGCGCCTGGGCGCGCTGACGGCCCTGGTGGTGGGCTCGATGGTGGGTGGCGGCATCTTCTCGATTCCGCAGAACACGGCCGCCAGCGCCGGCGTCGGCGCCACCGCGATCGCCTGGCTGATCACCGGCCTGGGCATGCTGGCGCTGGCCTTCGTGTTCCTGAACCTGGCGCTGCGCGAGCCCGAGCTCGATTCCGGCATCTACGCCTACGCGCGCGCCGGTTTCGGGCGCTTTGCCGGCTTCAGCTCGGCCTGGGGCTACTGGTTCATGGCGATGCTGGGCAACGTCGGCTACTACGTGCTGCTGTTTTCCACCCTGGGCCACTACTGGCCGGCGTTCGGCGACGGCAACACGCTGCTGTCGGTGGCCTGTGCCTCGGTCATGCTGTGGAGCACGCACGCGCTGGTGCTGCGCGGCATTCGCGAGGCGGCGCTGATCAACCAGGTGACCACGGTGGCCAAGCTGCTGCCGCTGCTGCTGTTCGTGCTGCTGGTGGCGCTGGCGTTTCAGCCCGAGGTGTTCCGGGCCGACGTCTGGGGCCGCGCCAACCCGCGGCTGGGCGGCGTGCTGGAGCAGGTGCGCGGCATGATGCTGGTGACGGTGTGGGTGTTCATCGGCGTCGAGGGCGCCAGCGTCTATTCGGCCTATGCCCGGCGGCGCATCGACGTCGGCCGCGCCACGCTGGTCGGCTTCCTGTTCGTGCTGGCGCTGCTGGTGGCGGTCAGCCTGCTGTCCATGGGCGTGCTGGCCCAGCCCGAGCTGGCGCAACTGAAGAACCCGTCCATGGCCTACGTGCTGGAGCATGCGGTCGGGCCCTGGGGCGGCGTGCTGGTGAGCGTGGGGCTGCTGGTCTCGCTCACGGGCGCGCTGCTGTCCTGGCTGATGCTGGCGGCCGAGACCCTGCACGCGGCGGCGCGCGACGGCTCGGCGCCGGCCTGGCTGGCGGGGGAGAACGCGCGCGAGGTGCCGTCGAACGCGCTCTGGCTGACCAGCGGCAGCGTGCAGCTGTTCCTGCTGGTGACGCTGTGGAGCGAATCGACCTACCTGTCGCTGGTGAATCTGGGCACGGCGATGATCCTGCTGCCCTACACCTGGGCCGCGGGACACGCGCTGCAGATCGCCCTGAGCGGCCGCGGCTACGGCCTGGCCGAGCGCGCGCGGCGCCAGCGCGATGCCCTGCTGTCCGGGCTGGCGCTGCTGTACGCGATGTGGCTGGTCTATGCCGGCGGCATCAAATACCTGCTGCTGGGCGCGCTGCTGTATGCACCGGGCGCGCTGCTCTATGCCTGGGCGCGGCGCGAGCACGGACGGCGCGTGTTCTCGCCGCGCGAGTGGGCCGCTTTTGCCGGCCTGCTGGGCGCCGGCGGTATTGCCGCCCTGGGCCTGCAGCGCGGCTGGCTGAGTCTGTGAAATACGGAGTGAACGTGATCATGAATGCAAGTGCTTCGGATCCCTGGTCGGTGGGCGAGGTCGAGCTGTCGAGCCGCTTCCTGCTCGGCACGGCGCGCTACCCGTCGCCGCAGGTGCTGGCCGACGCCATCGCCGCGTCCGGCACGCAGGTCGTCACCGTGGGCCTGAAGCGCCAGCTCGCGGCCGGCGGCGACAACAGCTTCGTCGAGATCATCCGCGCCGCCATGGCGTCGCAGGGCGCGCGCCTGCTGCCCAACACGGCCGGCTGCAGGACGGCGCACGAGGCGATCCAGCTGGCCCACATGGCGCGCGAGCTCTACGACACGCCCTGGATCAAGCTCGAGGTGATCGGCGACGACTACACGCTGCAGCCCGACCCGCAGGAACTGGTGGAGGCAGCGCGCCAGCTGGCGCGCGACGGCTTCACCGTGTTTCCCTACTGCACCGACGACCTGGTGACCTGCAAGCGGCTGCTGGACGCCGGCTGCCCGCTGCTGATGCCCTGGGGCGCGCCGATCGGCTCCGGCCAGGGCCTGGTCAACCCGTTCGCGCTGCGCCTGCTGCGCGAGCGCCTGCCGGACGTGGTGCTGATCGTCGATGCCGGCATCGGGGCCCCGAGCCACGCTGCACAGGCGCTGGAGATGGGCTACGACGCCGTGCTGCTGAACAGCGCCGTGAGCCAGTCGCCCGATCCGGTGCGCATGGCGGGTGCCTTTCGCCAGGCGGTCGAGGCGGGACGGGCCGCGTTTCGCGCCGGGGTCATGGCGCGCCAGGACTTTGCCATCGCCTCGACGCCGGTGACGGGCGATCCGTTCCTGATCGGAGGCGCCTGCTGATGGCGAGCGACCCGTCCGGCGACAGCGCAGCGGGCGTGACGCCCCCCATCGTCTGGAGCATCGCCGGCAACGACAGCGGCGGCGGCGCCGGCCTTTCGGCGGATCAGCGCGCGGCGGCGGCCTTCGGCGTGCACCTGTGCCCGGTGGTGGCGGCGCTGACCGCGCAGAACTCGCTGGCGGTGACGCGCGTCGAGCCGGTGGCGCCCGAGCTGCTGGAGGCGCAGCTGGCCGCGCTGGCGGAGGACATGCCGCCCGCAGCCATCAAGACCGGGCTGCTGGGCAGCGTGGACCACATCGCGATCGTCGCGCGCTGGGTCGACCGGCTGCGCGCCGAGCGGCCGCTGGCGCTGGTGGTCGATCCGGTGCTGGGCGCCAGCAGCGGCGCCGCCTTTGCCGATGACGCCGTGCTGCGCGCCTATCGCGAGCTGCTGCTGCCGCGCGCGACGCTGGTGGCGCCCAACGAGGTCGAGGCGCGGCGCCTGCTGGGCGCGGGGGCAGACGCGATGACCGCGTCGCAACTGTCGCAGGCACTGCGGGCAGCCGGCCCGGCCGCCGTGGCCATCACCGGCGGCGACAGTGCCCACGCGCCCGGCCTTGCGCTGGACTGGATCGATACCGCGCACGCGCGCGGCTGGCTGGCGCTGCCGCGCATCGAGAGCGGACACACGCACGGCACCGGCTGCACCTTTGCCAGCAGCGCCGCCAGCGCGCTGGCGCTGGGCTACGTCGCGGCCGACGCGCTGGTGCTGGCCAAGATGGCAACCGCGCACGCCATCGCCCACGGCCATGCCGCGGGGCAGGGCGCCGGTCCGGTGGCCGCGCGGCCGGGCTTCGGCATCGAGCCGCAGCGCCTGCCGCTGCTGAGCTGGGACGAGGGGCTGGACGTCCCGCACTGGCAGTCCCTGCTGGCGGGGCCGCGCGATCTCACGGCGAACCGGGACATCGGCCTCTACGCCATCGTCGACAGCGTCCAGCGCGTGCACCAGGTGCTGGCGGGCGGCGTGAGGACTGTGCAGCTGCGCCTGAAGACGCCCGCGCAACCCGATGCCGCCTGGCGCGCCGGACTGCGCGCCGCGGTGCAGGAGGCGCTGTCGGCCTGTCGCGCCGCCGGCGCCACCCTGGTCGTGAACGACCACTGGCGGCTGGCTGTCGATCTGGCGGCGGGCGACATGCGGCACCTGGCCGTGCACCTGGGGCAGGAAGACCTGCTCGGCCTGGGTGCCGGCGGCCGCGCCGAACTGCGGGCCAGCGGACTGCCCCTGGGCGTGAGCAGCCACAGCCTGTGGGAGCTGTGCCGGGCGCGCGTCCTGGCGCCTGCGCACATCGCCTGCGGTCCGGTCTGGCCGACCCTGACCAAGGCCATGCCCTGGCGGCCACAGGGCCTGGACAACCTGGCCTGGTGGGTGCGCATGGCGGGCCGGCCGGTGCTGGCCATCGGCGGCATCCTGACGCAGGCCCAGGCCGAGAGCGCGGCGCGCAGCGGCGCCGCCGGCGTCTGCATCGTGCGCGGCCTGGGCGCGGACCCGGCCGCCAGCGTGCCCGCCTGGCAGGCCGCCATCGAGCGCGGCCGCGCCTTGCCGCGCCTGCCGCTGCCGGCCCTGCCGCATCCATCGCTCGCGGCCGCTCATGAAGAGGCCGGGGGCGCGCTGCCGCCCGCTGACCCGACGCGCCCGCGGAACGAGAACAGGAGGATGACTTGACCCCGAAGCTGATCGAACCCAGCCAGGACTACGTCCGCGTGCTGACCATCGCCGGCAGCGATTCCGGCGGTGGCGCCGGCATCCAGGCCGACCTCAAGACCTTTGCCGCGCTCGGCTGCTATGGCATGAGTGCCATCACCGCACTGACGGCGCAGAGCACCCGGGGCGTGAGCGCGATCCACGGCGTGCCGCCGGACTTCATCACGGCCCAGATCGATGCCGTGATGAGCGACATCGGCGCCCACGCGGTCAAGATCGGCATGCTGCACGCGCCGGAGATCGTGCATGCCGTGGCCGCTGCCATCGATCACCATGGCATGCGCAAGGTGGTGCTGGACCCGGTCATGGTGTCGGCCACCGGTGCCCGCCTGATCGAGTCCGACGCCGCGCAGGCACTGGTGCGCGAGCTGTTCCCGCGCGCCAGTGTGATCACGCCCAACCTGGACGAGGCCGAACTGCTGCTGGGCCGACCCGTGCAAGGCATGGACGACATGCCGGCGGCGGCCCAGGCGTTGCTCGACCTGGGTGCGCGCGCGGTCCTGCTCAAGGGTGGCCACCTGGCCGGCGACCTGGTGCGCGACCTGCTGCTGATGCCCGGGGCGCCGCCGCTGGCGATGCAGGACGCGCGTGTGCAGACCGCCAACCTGCATGGGGCCGGCTGCACGCTGTCCTCGGCGATTGCCGCCTACCTGGCGCGCGGTGCCGACCTGGCGCAGGCGGTGCAGGGCGCGCGCGACTATGTGCGCGCGGCGCTGGTGGCCGGCGCCAGCGTGCGCACGGGTCACGGGGTGGGGCCGCTGGACCACGGCTTCGCGCCGCAGGCGGCGCTGCGCCGGCCGCTGCCGGGTCGAGCCTGATCCGCGCCACGCCGGCACCATGCCGCCGATCCAACGCCACCAGAACCCGGCCTGCTGATGGCCGAGCCGGTCGACTGCGTCGTCATTGGTGCCGGCGTCGTGGGCCTGGCGGTGGCGCGCGAGCTGGCGCTGGCGGGGCGTGAGGTGCTGGTGCTGGAAGCGGCCGACACCTTCGGTACCCAGACCAGCGCACGCAACAGCGAGGTGGTCCACGCCGGCATCTACTACCCGCCGGGTTCACTCAAGGCGCGGCTGTGCGTGGCTGGGCGGCGCCTGCTATACGACTACTGCGCCGGCCATGGCGTCGAGCACCGGCGCTGCGGCAAGCTGATCGTCGCCGGCGACGCCGCCCAGGTGGACGAATTGCGCGCCATCCAGGCGCGCGCGCAGGCCAATGGCGTCGACGACCTGCAGTGGCTCTCGCGCGCCCAGGCGCTGGCGCTGGAGCCCGAGCTCGACTGCCAGGCCGCGCTGCTGTCGCCGTCCACCGGCATTCTTGACAGCCATGGCCTGATGCTGGCGTTGCTGGGCGAGCTGGAAGGCGCTGGTGGCGTGCTGGCCGTGCGGGCGCCAGTGCGGCACCTGCAGTTGCTGGATCGCCGGCCTGCGCCGGTCATCCGGGTCGAGGTGGGTGGCGCCGAGGCCACGATCCTGGAAGCCCGAACGGTGGTCAACGCGGCCGGCCTGGGTGCGATCGAACTGGTGCACCAGACCCGGGGCCTGGCGCCAGCGCAGCGTCCGCCGCGGCCCACGGGCTGGGCCAAGGGCAGCTACTTCACGCTGTCCGGACGCACGCCGTTCCGTCACCTGGTCTATCCCGCGGTGGCCCCCGATGCCCCGGGCCTGGGCTTGCACCTGACGCTGGACCTGGCGGGCCGGGCCCGTTTCGGCCCCGACGTGCAATGGGTCGATGCCGCGGATCGGCTGCAGGTCGATCCGCAGCGCGCCGCGTTCTTCGAGGCCGAGGTGCGGCGCTACTGGCCCCGGCTGCCGGCCGGCGCGCTGCAGCCCGGCTACGCCGGCCTGCGGCCCAAGCTCGTCGGCCCGGACGAACCGGCCGCCGACTTTCTCATCCAGGGGCCGCGCCAGCACGGCATTCCGGGCCTGGTCAACCTGCTGGGCATCGAGTCGCCCGGGCTCACGGCCTGCCTGGCGCTCGCGCGCGAGGTCCGGCAGCGCCTGCAGGGCTGAACGGCCGGCAGGCGAGGGCGCCGCCGCGCGGCGGCCGTGGGGCCATTCGCCAATTCCGTGCCGTGGCTGGCAGAATCAATGTTTTCCATCAATTCGCCTGAAACAAGGACCCGAGCCAGATGCCACGCCCCTTTGATCCCGCCACCGCCACCGCCGAAGAACTTGCTGCCAGCGTTCCCCTGACGAACTACATGCAGGGCCATGGCAAGGATGACTCGTCGTTGATGGAGAAGGCCTTCCTGCAGACCGCGCACATCGAGTCGATCCCGGACGGCCAGTTCACCTCGCTCGAGCGCGACGTCTACCGCCAGCGTTTCAAGAACAACACCCCGGCGGCCGACGAAGCCACGCGCAAGCGCACCATCGACTGGATCGACGTGCACGGCAGCGCGGGCGCCGCCAAGGTGACCCTGGTGCACGGGGCCAACACCTTCATCGACTATTTCGTCCTGCTGAAGACCGCCGAGGGCTGGAAGATCGCCAACAAGACCTTCCACGCCGAGCCGACCGCCTGAGCGGCTTTCGCGCCTGGCGTCACGAGCGCGCTTGCGGCGCGCGACGGCGCCCTGGCGCGGGCGCCGTCGCCGGGGACACCACGCCGTGCAGCAGGGTGGTGACGCTCTGGCGCACCACGTCCTCGCCCGACAGCTCGCCGTCCGGCTGGTACCAGCGTCCGATCCAGCTCAGTCCGCCGGCGATCGTGAAGGCGGTGAGCTTGGGGTCGCAGGGCAGCAGGCTGCCTTCGGCCACGCCGGCGGCGACCAGACGCCGGAAGGCCTGGTCGATGAGTGACTTCTGGCGGCGCAGCTCGAGGCGGCTTGCCTCCGGCACCTCCTGGTCGCCAACCCGGATCACGCACATGCCGAAGGGCTGCGTCACCACGTGGCCGTAGGCTTCCATGCAGGCGCGCAGCTGGTCGATCGCGCGGCCGCCGGCGCGGCGCGAGGCCTCGATGCCCTCCAGCGTCATGCGCAGGCCCATGCGCACGCATTCGAGCAGGATCTCGTCCTTGTTCTTGACGTAGTAGTAGAGCGTCGGCTTGGTCACGTGCAGGCGCGCCGCGATGTCGTCCAGCGAGGTGGCGTGAAAGCCGCGCTCGTTGAACATCTCGGCCGCCGTCGAAAGCACCGCGTTGCGCTTGGCCTCGCGCTGCTGCTCGCGCTCGGAGGGCGTGCCCCAGGGCGAGTCGGTCGGCCGCGGCGCGCGCGGGCGCTGGCGGGGCCGGGGCTTGCCGGTGGCGGTCACCATGACGGCGGGTCCTGTCTCATCGGGAAAATACCGATGCCCATGGGCGGGCATGCACGTGTACAGTTACTTCAGAGTAACAAGTCTACGGTCAAGTAGCGATCGTGGAATTCGAATTAACCCCTAGGGAGACCGATGCAGACAGCGGATGCGGCGACCGGTCCGGGCGACGGCTCGGTGCCCCTGCTCGAGGTGCGTGACCTGACGCTGGCCTTTGGCGGTGTGCGGGCCCTGTCGGGCGTCGGTTTCGCCGTGCAGCCGGGCACCATCACCGCCGTCATCGGCCCCAATGGTGCCGGCAAGACTTCGCTGTTCAACACCATCTCGGGCTTCTACCGACCGTCCGGCGGCAGCATCCGCTTCAAGGGCCGGGACATCACGCGCGTGCCGGCGCCGCTGCGCGCGAAGCTGGGGCTGGGGCGCAGCTTCCAGAACATCGCCCTGTTCCGCGGCATGACGGTGCTCGACAACATCAAGCTTGGCCGCCATGCGCACCTGAAGACCAACGTGTTCGACGCGCTGGTCTACTGGGGCCGGGCGCGGCGCGAGGAGGCCGAGCTGCGGCGCGAAATCGAGGAGCGCATCATCGACTTCCTCGAGATCGACCACATCCGCCACGCGCCGGTGGCGGCGCTGGCCTACGGCCTGCAGAAGCGCGTCGAGATGGCGCGTGCGCTGGCCATGCAGCCCGAGATCCTGATGCTGGACGAGCCGGTGGCCGGCATGAACCGCGAGGAGACCGAGGACATGGCGCGCTTCATCCTCGACGTGCGCGCCGAGTGGGGCGTCACGGTGCTGATGGTCGAGCACGACATGGGCATGGTGATGGACCTGTCGGATCACGTGGTGGTGCTCAATTTCGGCCAGGTCATCGCCCAGGGCACGCCGGCCGTGGTGCAGGCCGACCCCGAGGTCACGCGCGCCTACCTGGGCTCGGGCGACGTCGGCGAACTGCGCCGCAAGCTGCGCGCGCCGGCCACGGAAACGGCCACCGAGGCGGCATGAGCATAGCGTTCCCATCCAACAGGTGAACGCCATCGGGGCAGTCGAAGCCAATATTCATGCGGATTTCAAGACGATGATCAGCGATCAACTGTCGGATTTGGGCTGATGGACTGGGGCTATCTGTTCGAGGTCTGCCTGACGGGCCTGGCCAGCGGCGGCCTGTATGCGCTGGCCGGGCTCGCCTTCGTGATCGTCTACAAGGCGACGCGGGTGGTGAACCTGGCGATCGGCGAGATGCTGATGGCCGGCGGTTTCCTGTTCTTCACCTTTGCCGCGATGTGGGCGCTGCCGCTGTGGCTGGCGATCCTGGCGGCGGTGCTGGCCTGCGGCCTGCTGGGCGCCATCATCGAGCGCACCATGATCCGCCCGCTGCTGGGCGAGCCGCCGATCTCGGCCTTCATGGTGACGATCGGCCTGGGCTCGATCCTGGTCGGCCTGGTCGAGATCATCTGGAGCGCCGACCAGCGCCGCCTGCCGGAATTCATGCCGAACAAGCCGATCATGATCGGCGACGCCTTCCTGGCGCCCAAGGTGTTCTGGGGTGCCGTGGTGGCGGTGGTGTTCATCGCCGCCGTGCTGCTGGTGTTCCGCTACTGGCGCGGCGGCGTGGCGCTGCGCGCCACTGCCAGCGACCAGGCGGCGGCCTACGTGGTCGGCATCAACGTGCCGCGCGTGTTCTCGCTTTCCTGGGTGGTGTCGGCGATGCTGGCCGCGGTGTCCGGCATCATCGTCGGCTCGATCGGCGGCATCTCGTCCTCGATGGGCGTGTTCGGGCTCTCGGTGCTGGTGGTGGTCATCGTCGGCGGCCTGGACAGCGTGCTGGGCGCTCTGGTCGCGGGCCTGATCGTCGGCCTGGTCGAGGGCTTGGCCGCCGCCTACCTGGGCGGCGAATACAAGCTGCTGGCGACCTTCATCGTGCTGGTCACCATCCTCATGCTGCGGCCCTACGGCCTGTTCGGCACGCGCGACATCGAAAGGCTGTAGGACGGCACCGCGATGCGAATCGGAACCTTCAAGGAAAGCTACGTCGCCGATGCCGCGCTGTTCGACTCGCGCACTCAGCACGTCTGGCTGGTGCTGCTGGCGGCGGCGCTGCTGCTGTTCCCGTTTGCCGCCAACGACTACTGGCTCTACATGGCCTGCCTGGTGGCGATCAACGTCGCCAGCAGCACCGGCCTGAACATCCTCACCGGCTACACCGGGCTGGTCAGCCTGGGCCAGGCCGCCTTCATGGGCCTGGGCGCCTACACCGTGGCCATCCTGCAGCTGCGCTGGGGCACGCCGCTGGCGTTCAACCTGGTGATGGCCGGCGTGGTGGCGATGCTGGGCGGCGTCATCGTCGGTGTGCCCTCGCTGCGCGTGAAGGGCCTCTACCTGGCCATCGTCACCATCGCGGCCACCTTCATCGCGCACTTCCTGTTCGCCAACTTCGACTTCACCGGCGGCACGACGGGGCTGTCGATGCGCCCGGCGCGGGTGTTCGGCATCGATCTGGACACCTCGTTTCGCCTCTACTGGCTGATCGTGCCGGTCACCGCGCTGATGCTGCTGGGCTCGGCGAACCTGTTTCGCACCCGCATCGGGCGCGCCTTCATCGCGATTCGTGACCGCGACATTTCGGCCGAGGTGCTGGGCATCCCGCTGCTGCGCTACAAGCTGCTGTCGTTCGGCCTCTCGTCCTTCTACGCCGGCGTGGCGGGCGGCCTGTTCGCCTACTTCTTCCGCGTCATCACGCCCGAGAGCTTTCCGCTCTCGATGTCGATCTTCTTCCTGGCCGCCATCATCGTCGGCGGCATGGGATCGACCCTGGGCAGCATCCTGGGCGCGGCCTTCATGACCATGGTGCCGGAACTGCTCAAGCTGCTGGCCGACCTGCTGCCGGGCGGGCACAACCTGACGGTGTTCCTGTCACCCGTGCGGCTGGTGATCTTCGGCGCGCTCATCGTCGGCTTCCTGATCTTCGAGCCCCTGGGGCTTGCCGAGATGTGGCGCCGGACGCGGCGCTTCTTTCACCTCTGGCCGTTCCGCAACTGAGCGATCGGCGGCCTTTTCGTCGTCCTGCCTCAAGGAGACCCTCATGGCTCAGCAAACCTTCTCCAACCGGCGCCGCAGCCTGATGCTGGGCGCTGCCGCTGCCGGCGCGACCGCACTGGCGCAGCCGCTGTCGGTGCTGGCGCAGAGCGCCGAAGAAATCGTCATCGGCGGCTCGATCCCGATGACCGGGGTGTTCGCGTTTGCCGGCGTGGGCATCAACGATGGCATTCAGGATTGCGTGAAGATCGTCAACGAAGCCGGCGGTGTCATCGGACGCAAGGTGCGCTACGTGCCCGAGGACACGGCCTACAAGGTCGACGTCTCGGTCGCCGCCTACAAGAAGATCACGAGCCAGAACAAGGTCAACCTCTACTACGGCGACTCGACCGGCTTCGCCAAGACCATCAACCCCGAGCTGGATCGCAACGGCAACATCCTGATGGCCGGCGCCTCGTTCGCCAGCGAGCTGAACGACCCGCAGAAATACCCGCACCAGTTCCTGGTCGGCCCCGACTACACCGAGATGTTCGGCATCCTGCTCAAGCACATCGCGCAGGAGAAGCCGGGCGCCAAGGTGGCCTTCGTCTATTCGGACTCCGAGTTCGGCCGCGATCCGATCGACAAGAGCGAGGCCGCCGCCAAGGCGCTTGGCCTGTCGGTGACGGCGAAGATCATGACCGCGCCGGGCAGCGTCGACGTCTCGACCGAGGTCATCAAGCTGCGCCGCGCCGCGCCCGACTACACCATCTTCCACGGCTACATCCTGGCGCCGATTCCCGAGTTCATCACCCAGGGCAAGCAGCAGGGCATGCACTCCAAATGGATGGGCACCTTCTGGACCATGGACAGCTCGACCGTGATGAAGATGGGCCCGGACGGCGACGGCTTCATGGGCGTGATGCCCTACCGCTACTACTACGACACCGAGCCGGCGCCGATGCTGGAGAAGATCCGCGCCCTGCGCCCGGACTACCAGAGCACCGCCTACACGCAGGGCTTTCTGGCCACCATGCTGTTCCTGGAGTCCGCCAAGCGCTGCCTGGAGGGCGGCAAGCCGCTCACCGGCGACAACCTGAAGGCGGCCCTCAACAGCATCAAGGACTTCGATACCGGCGGCCTGATCGGCGTGCCGATCAGCATCCCCGGCAACTCGATCGCGGTTGGACGTGTCTACCAGGCCGACATGAAGGCGCAGAAGATGGTGGCGGCCTCCGACTGGATAAAGCTTTGAGACACCCCCTGAGTCGCCTGCGGCGCCTTCCCCCTCTCCGATGGGAGGGGGACGCACCCTGTGTCCAGGGGGACCCTGGCCACGGGTGCTCTGGCATGGCCGCCGCCGCTGGCGCGGTGCCGCTCAACAGGGCAGGGGGAACGCGATGGGCCCCTCGCACGGGTCGGGGGCGCGGATGAGCAGGTGCGCGTCATGAGTGGGTCGGATGCGGGCCTGATCCTCGAAGTCAACAACATCGAGGTGGTCTACAACAAGGCAGTGCAGGCGCTGCGTGGCCTGTCGCTGGCCGTGCCGCGCGGCCAGATCGTGGCGCTGCTGGGCAGCAACGGGGCCGGCAAGAGCACGACGCTGAAGGCGGTCTCCAACCTGCTCGAGCTGGAGGACGGCGCGCTCGAGTCGGGCAGCATCCGCTTCCAGGGCCAGGACACGGCGCGCGTGGCGCCGCAGCAGCTGGTGCGACGCGGCCTGTCGCACGTGATGGAAGGCCGTCACGTGTTCGAGGACCTGACGGTGGAGGAGAACCTCGTCGCCTCGACCTACGCGCTGACCGGGCGTCCGGGTGCGCGCGCGCCCGACTTCGGGCTGGTCTACGAATACTTTCCGCGCCTGCACGAGCGCCGCAAGGGCCTGGCCGGCTACCTGTCCGGCGGCGAGCAGCAGATGCTGGCCATCGGGCGCGCGCTGATCGCCGAGCCCGAGCTGATGCTGCTGGACGAGCCCTCGCTCGGCCTGTCGCCGTTGCTGGTGGAGGAGATCTTCGGCATCATCGTGCGCATCAACGCCGAGCGCGGCACCAGCATGCTGCTGGTCGAGCAGAACGCCACCGTGGCGCTGGCGGTGGTGCACCGCGGCTACATCATGGAAAACGGCAAGATCGTGATCGACGGCACGGCCGAGCGCCTGGCCGGCGACGCCGACGTGCGCGAGTTCTACCTCGGCATGGGCGGCAGCGGCGAGGCCCGCAGCTTTCGCGAGCTCAAGCATTACAAGCGGCGCAAGAGGTGGCTGTCGTGACGCCGGCGCTGCCCGAGCTGACCCTGCCGCAGATGCTGCGCGAGCGTGCGCGCAGCGACGCCGGACGCGTGGCGATCCGGCAGAAGGACTTCGGCATCTGGAAACCCTGCACCTGGGCCGGCTACTACCAGCGTGCCTGCCACGTGGCGCAGGGGCTGGCGGCGCTGGGTCTGGGCCGCGACGGGCACCTGGGCGTGATTTCGGAGAACCGCATCGAGTGGGTGCTGGCGCAGATGGGCGCCGGCCTGATGGGTGCCGTCACCGTGGGCGTCTATCCGACCAGCCCGACGCCCGAGGTTGCCTACGTCGTCGGCCATGCCGACATCGACATCATGGTGTGCGAGGACCAGGAGCAGACCGACAAGCTGCTGGAGGCGCGCGACCAGCTGCCGCGCCTGGCGAAGATCGTCGTCATCGAGACCAAGGGCCTGCGCAACTACGCGCCGGAGGAACGCGCCCTGATCATCAGCTTCGACGAACTGGAGCAACTGGGTGCCGCGGCGGGCCGGCAGGCGCTGGTGGACGAGGCGCTGGCCGAGCAGAAACTGGATGACATCGGCCTGATGATCTACACCTCGGGCTCCACCGGAAAGCCCAAGGGCGCCATGATCTCCTGGCGCAACATGCGCGGCGTGGTGCCCGGCATCGCCCTGCGCATGGAGCTGGATGCAGGCGCCTCGCACCTGTCCTACCTGCCGCTGTGCCACGTGGCCGAGCAGATGCTGACCACCTTCACGCCGATCTACCTGGGCTCGCAGGTGAACTTCGGCGAATCCATCCGCACCGTGCAGGAGGACCTGCGCGAGGTCGCGCCCAGCATGTTCCTGGGCGTGCCGCGCATCTGGGAAAAACTGCATGCCTCGATCTCGATCAAGATGCAGGAAACCGGCGCGCTGCGCCGTGCCCTGTTCGAGCGCGCGCTGGCGGCCTGCGCGCCGCTGGCGGAAAAGCCGCGCGCGAGCTGGACGCTGGCCGAGCGCCTGCGCTTTGCCTGCGCCTACGGGCTGGTGTTTCGCGCGCTGCAGAACTTCTGCGGCCTGCGCGCGGTGCGCGTCGCGCTCACCGGCGCGGCGCCGATCGCGCCCGACGTGGTGCGCTTCTTCCGCACCCTGGGCGTGCCGCTGATCGAGGTCTATGGCCTGACCGAGTCCTCGGGCATGGTCACCGGCCACCGGCTGCGCGAGGTCGTGGCCGGCACCGTCGGCCCGGTCACCGAGGGCGTCGAATACCGGCTGGGCGAATCGGACGAACTGCAGATCCGCGGCGAGATGGTGTTTGCCGGCTACTACAAGAGCCCGGAGGCCACGGCCGAGACCATCGTCGACGGCTGGCTGCACACCGGCGACGTGGTGCGCGAGGAGCAGGGCGGCCAGATCCGCATCGTCGACCGCCTGAAGGACATCATGATCACCGCCGGCGGCAAGAACCTGACGCCGTCCGAGATCGAGAACGCGATGAAGGCCAGTCCCTACATCAAGGAGTGCATCGTGATTGCCGACGGGCGCAAGTTCGTCAGCGCCCTGGTGCAGATCGAGTTCGACACCGTCGGCAAGTGGGCCGAGGCGCGGCGCATCGCCTTCACGCACTTCCGCTCGCTGGTCGAGACGCCCGAGGTGCAGCAGCTGATCGACGAGGAGATCGCCCGGGGCAACGACCGCCTGGCCCAGGTGTCGCGCATCCGCAAGTTCCACCTGCTGACCAAGGAGCTGGACCACGACGACGGCGAGGTCACGGCCACCATGAAGGTGCGCCGCGCCAGCATCTACAAGACCTACGCGGACGAGATCGAGGCGCTTTACGCTGGCGCTGCCTGAGCCGCTCAGGGCCGCTGGCGCAGCGCCCGCGCGACTTCGTCCACCAGCGCCGGGCCCTTGTAGATGAGGCCGGTGTAGATCTGCACCAGGTCGGCGC
>CAYRHV010000030.1:0-16049 GCA_964424045.1 uncultured Ottowia sp.
AGATAGTTGAAGAATAAACTATTCAGACATAAACACTTCCTCAACTGGAGACAGTCCATGAAGATCGTATGCATCGGCGGCGGCCCGGCCGGCCTTTATTTCTCCCTCCTGATGAAGCAGGAGAATCCTGCCCACGACATCACGGTGATCGAGCGCAACCGTCCCTACGACACCTTCGGCTGGGGCGTGGTGTTCTCCGACGCCACCATGGACAACATGCGGGTCTGGGATCGGCAATCGGCCGACGAGATCCAGCAGGCCTTCAACCACTGGGACGACATCGAGATGCTGTTCAAGGGCGAGGTCGTGCGCTCGGGCGGACACGGCTTCGTCGGCATCGGACGCAAGCTCCTGCTCAACATCCTGCAGGCACGCTGCGAGCAGCTGGGCATCAAGCTGGTGTTCGAGCAGGACGTCGACTCTGACGCCGAGTTCCGCGACGCGGACCTCATCATCGCGAGCGACGGCATCAACTCGAAGATCCGCACGCTGCACGAGGACCAGTTCAAGCCGACCCTGATCCGGCGCCCCAACCGCTTCATCTGGCTGGGCACGAACAAGCTCTACGACGCCTTCACGTTCATCTTCGAAAAGACCGAGCACGGCTGGTTCCAGGCGCACATCTACAAGTTCGACGAGAACACCTCGACCTTCATCGTCGAGTGCCCCGAGCACGTCTGGCTGGCTCACGGCCTGGACAAGGCGACCCAGGAGGAGTCGATTGCCTTCTGCGAGCAGCTGTTTGCCAGCAACCTCCAGGGCGAGAAGCTGCGGAGCAACGCGCGTCACCAGCGCGGCTCGGCGTCCTGGATCAACTTCACTGACGTCGAGTGCGACCAGTGGTGGTTCAGGAACGAGAACGGCTCCTACGTGGTCCTGATGGGCGATGCCGTGCACACGGCGCACTTTGCCATCGGCTCGGGCACCAAGCTGGCGTTCGAGGACGCCATGGAGCTCACCAGCCAGTTCATCCGCCACGGCGATCGGCCGGACCAGATCGAACAGGTCCTCACCAACTACCAGGACGAGCGCAAGGTCGGTGCCCTGCGCGTGAAGAACGCGGCGCGCAACGCGATGGAATGGTTCGAGGTCTGCGGGGCCCGCTACCTGGACCAGCTCGAGGCGCCGCAGCTCATGTATTCGCTGCTCACGCGCAGCCAGCGCATCAGCCACGAGAACCTGCGCCTGCGTGACAGGAAGTGGCTGGAGGACTACGAGCGCTGGTTTGCACGCCGCGACGGTCTCGACGAGCCCGACAATGCGACGCCGCCACCACCGATGTTCACGCCGCTGACCGTGCGCGGCGTGACGCTGAAGAACCGCGTCATGGTTTCTCCCATGGCCCAGTATTCGTGCGTCGATGGCGTGCCCGGCCAATACCATCTGGTGCATCTGGGGGCGCGTGCCATGGGCGGGGCGGCCCTGGTCATGGCCGAGATGACCTGCGTTTCGCCCGAAGGCCGCATCACGCCGGGATGCCCGGGGATCTGGAATGCCGAACAGAAGACCGCCTGGAAGCGCATTGCCGACTGGATCCACACCAACTCCGATGCCAAGTTCGGGTTGCAGATCGGCCATGCGGGACCCAAGGCCTCGACCCGCCTGGCCTGGGACGGCACCGACCTGCCCCTGGAGGACGCGGCCGCCAACTGGCCGATCGTGTCGGCGTCGCCCATTCCCTACATCGCGGGCGTCAGCCAGACACCCAAGGAGCTCGATCACGCCGAGATGGAAGCGATCAAGCAGCAGTTCGTGCAGGCGGCCCGGGCCGCGCATGAGATCGGCGCGGACTGGATTGAACTGCACTGTGCGCACGGCTACCTGTTGTCGGCCTACATCTCGCCGCTCACCAACCATCGCAGCGACGAATACGGCGGCAGCCTGGAGAACCGCCTGCGCTATCCGCTCGAGGTGTTCAAGGCCATGCGCGCCGTGTGGCCCGAGGACAAGCCGATGTCGGTGCGCATCTCGGCCACCGACTGGGTGGAAGGGGGCATCACGGGCGACGACGCGGTCGAGATCGCCAAGGCCTTCAAGATGGCCGGTGCGGACCTGATCGACTGCTCCACCGGCCAGGTCAGCAAGAAGGAAAAGCAGGTGTTCGGGCGCATGTGGCAGACGCCGTATGCCGACCGGGTGCGCCAGGAGGCGCACATTCCGACCATCGCCGTCGGTGCCATCACCGAGGCCGACCATGTCAACAGCATCATCGCCGCAGGTCGGGCCGACCTGTGCGCGATCGCGCGTCCGCATCTGGCCAATCCGGCCTGGACGCTGACCGAGGCGGCCCGGATCGGCTACACCGACGTCAACTGGCCGCGGCCCTATTTCCTGGGCAAGCGTCCCCACGAGGCCGGCTTTGCGCGCGCACGTGCCGCAGCCGTGCAGACCGTGGCGATCCCGAAGCCGGTCAGCCGCTGAGACGAACCATGCTTGCCGCGACGGATCCAGCCTGGGCGCAGCGCCACGCTTTCGTCACCGGGGGTGGCCGTGGCATCGGTCGCGCCGTGACGCAGGCCCTGCTCGCCTCTGGTGCCCGCGTCACGATCCTCGGACGCAGTGCACCGGATGCCGCGGCGCTGACCGAACTGGCGGGCAGCGCCGAGGCGGCCGAGCGCCTCGGCGCGACCGTGGCCGACCTGACGGATGCCGAGGCGCTTGCGCGGGCCTTTGAAGCGTCGCGCCAGCGCTTTGGCGCGATCGACATCCTGGTCAACAACGCCGGCCAGGCCAGCAGCGCCCCGGTGCTGAAGACGGATATGGCGCTGTGGCAGCGCATGCTGGACATCAACCTCACCGGCACCTGGCTGTGCATCCAGCAGGCGCTGCCCGATATGGTGGAAGCCGGCCGGGGCCGGATCGTCAACATCGCCAGCACGGCGGCCCAGCGCGGCTACGCCTATGTCAGTGCCTACTGCGCAGCCAAGCATGGCGTGCTGGGCCTGACCCGTTCGCTGGCGCTGGAACTGGCGACCCGGGGCGTGACGGTGAACGCGGTCTGTCCCGGTTACACCGAAACCGACCTGCTGGCCGACAGCATTGCCAATATCATCACCAAGACCGGCCGCACCGAGGCTCAGGCGCGCGCGGAACTCGCGGCCGGAAATCCGCAGAAGCGCCTGATCCAGCCTGCCGAGGTGGCTGGCGCCGTGCTCTGGCTGTGCCAGTCCGGCAGCGCGTCGATCACCGGCCAGGCGATATCCGTCAGTGGCGGGGAGGTGATGTAAGTTGCAAACCCTGGACCTGGAAGCGCGTGCCCATGCGGAGCACCCGGAAGAACTGCGCCTGTGGCTGCGCATGCTGGCCTGTACCCAGTTGATCGAACGCGAGCTGCGCACGCGCCTGCGAGAGGAATTCGACACCACGCTGCCGCGTTTCGACCTCATGGCCCAGCTCGAGCGTGCCCCTGAAGGCCTGCGCATGAACGAGTTGTCGCGCCGCCTGATGGTGACGGGGGGCAACGTCACCGGCGTCACGGACCAGCTCGAGGGCGAGGGCCTGGTCGAGCGCGCCGAGGTGGAAGGGGATCGGCGGGCCTTTCTGGTGCGACTCACGCCCCGGGGGCGCAAGCAGTTCCATGCCATGGCGCAGGCGCACGAGGCCTGGATCGTCGACGCCCTGGGCGGGCTCACGCCAGCCGAGATCCGTTCCCTCCATCAACTGCTGGGCAAGGTCAAGAAACACTACCTGGAGATGACGTGAAACACTACGTTCCCGACCGCAATCCGATGCGTCCGCAATACGGCACCCGTGCCGACTACACCGCACGCCACTTCGCCTGGCAATGCGACGCCGACGGCGTCGCCACGGTGACCCTCAACCGCCCCGAACGCAAGAACCCGCTGACGTTCGAGAGCTACGGCGAGCTGCGTGACCTGTTCAACGGCCTGCGCTTTGCCACCGACGTCAAGGTGGTGGTGGTGACCGGGGCGGGTGGCAACTTCTGCTCGGGCGGCGACGTGCACGAGATCATCGGCCCGCTGACCGGGATGACCATGCCCGAGCTGCTCGAGTTCACCCGCATGACGGGCGACCTGGTGAAGGCCATGCGTGGCTGTCCGCAGCCCATCGTCGGTGCCATCGACGGCGTGTGCGCCGGCGCCGGCGCCATGATGGCGCTGGCCTGCGACCTGCGCTACGGCACCGCCGACACCCGGACCGCCTTCCTGTTCACCCGCGTCGGCCTGGCCGGTGCCGACATGGGCGCCTGCGCGCTGCTGCCGCGCATGATCGGCCAGGGGCGTGCCAGCGAACTGCTGTTCACCGGCCGCGCCATGACCGCCGAGGAAGGCCTGGCCTGGGGCTTCTTCAATGCCCTGCACGAGAGCGGCGAGCTGCTGGCGCGGGCGCAGGAGACGGCGCGCCGGCTGGCGGCTGGCCCCACGTTCGCGCACGGCATGACCAAGACCATGCTGAGCCAGGAATGGTCGATGACCATCGAGCAGGCGATCGAGGCCGAGGCCCAGGCGCAGGCCATCTGCATGCAGACGCAGGACTTCCGTCGCGCCTACGAGGCCTTCGCGGCGAAACAGAAACCGGTGTTCGGGGGCGACTGATGAGCAGCGGCGTCATGCAGGCCACGGCCTTGCGGCCCGCGACGGGCCACCTCGATCTGCCGTTCTTCGACGACGCGCACCGACGCATCGCGGCCGAGCTGCCGGACTGGGCCAATGCCCAGCGCGTGGACGAGACCGACGACCGCAGTGCCTGCCGCGACTGGGTGCGCCGCCTGGGCGAGGGTGGCTGGCTGCGCTACTGCGTGCCCGGCGATGTGGGTGGCGCGCTGGCGGCGCTCGATTCGCGGGCCCTGGTGCTGCTGCGCGAGACGCTGGCGTTTTATTCCCCGCTGGCCGATTTTTCCTTCGCCATGCAGGGGCTCGGCAGCGGTGCGATTTCGCTTGCCGGCAGCCCGGCGCAGCGCTCGGCCTACCTGCCGCAGGTGGCGAGCGGAGCCCGGATTGCCGCCTTTGCCCTGTCGGAGCCGGAAGCGGGTTCCGACGTCGCGGCCATGCAGCTGCGGGCGACGCCCGATGCTGACGCCGGTGCCTGGCGACTCGACGGCAGCAAGACCTGGATCAGCAATGGCGGCATCGCCGATTTCTACTGCGTGTTCGCCAAGACCGATCCTGAAGCCGGAAGTCGCGGCATCAGCGCCTTCATCGTCGACGCCGATGCGCCCGGGCTGGATGCCAGCCAGCACATCCCGCTGATGGCGCCGCACCCTCTCGGAACCCTGGTGTTCGGCAACTGCCGCATCGGGGACGACAAGCTGCTGGGAGAAGTCGGTGGCGGCTTCAAGTTGGCGATGCAGACCCTGGACATCTTTCGCGCCAGCGTCGCCGGCGCGGCCCTGGGCATGGCGCGCCGCGCGCTGGCCGAGGCCGTTGCGCACGCACAGCGGCGCCGGATGTTCGGCCAGACCCTGGCCGACTTCCAGCTCACCCAGGCCAGGCTGGGCGAGATGGCCGCACTGATCGATGCCGGCGCGCTGCTGACCTACCGCGCCGCCTGGATGCGAGACACCGATCACGGCAGCCGCGCCGAGCGCACGGTGGCCGCCGCCATGGCCAAGATGACCGCGACCGAGAACGCCCAGCGCGTGATCGACATGGCCCTGCAGATGCACGGCGGGCTGGGCGTGATGGTGGGCAGCAAGGTGGAATCGCTGTATCGCGACATTCGCGCGCTGCGCATCTACGAAGGCGCGACCGAAGTGCAGCAACTGATCATCGGCAAGGGATTGTTACAGGAGGCAAAAGCATGAGTGCGTCATCCGCACAGACCGATCGCTACGTGCACGACCGGCTGCCGCCGCGCGAGCAGTGGCCCGAGTTCCGCTACGACCTGCCGGAGCTCCGGATTCCCGACCAGGCCAACGTCGTGACCACGCTGTTCGAGACCGCGCGCGCCAACGGCTGGGGCAACAACCTGCTGTTGCGTTCGCCGGGCGAGACCTACACCTATGCCGAGGCCGAGGCGCAGGTGAACCGCATGGCCGAGATGCTGATCAAGGACTTCAAGCTCGAGCCCGGCAATCGGGTGCTGCTGCGCGGCGGCAACTCGATCGGCATGGCGCTGGCCTGGCTGGCGACGGTCAAGGCGGGCCTGATCGTGGTGCCCACCATGCCGCTGCTGCGGGCGGTCGAGCTGAACAAGGTGATCGACAAGGCACAACCGGCACTGGCGCTGTGCGAAGTCGGCCTGCTCAAGGAAATGGTGCTGGCGGCACAGGACGCCCGGAGCATGCTGCCGGTGGTCGCCTTTGGCGATTCGAAGCGCGAGGACGGCGTCGAGCAGCGCGCCGCGCGCCGCTCGGGCGACTATGCCGGCTGCGCCACAGCCGCAGACGACGTCGCCCTGCTGGCCTTCACCAGTGGTACCACCGGCGTTCCGAAGGCGGTGATCACCACGCATCGCGACATCCTCGCGGCCTGCAACGCCTGGCCCCGCCATGTGCTCAAGGCGACGCCCAGCGACATCGTGACCGGCTCGCCGCCGCTGGCCTTCACCTTCGGCACCGGGGGCCTGCTGATCTACCCGATGTGGGCCGGCGCGTCGGTCTACTATCCCGACGTGCGCTTCAGCCCCGAGACCATGGTGCGCAAGATGCGCGACAACGGCGTCACGATCTGCTACACCGCGCCCACCTTCTACCGCCAGATGGCGCCATATGCCGAAGCGCTGGGCATTCCCAGCCTGCGCATCTGCGTCAGCGCCGGCGAGGCCCTGCCCGACGCGACGCGCCAGCTCTGGAAGGAGGCCACCGGCATCGAGATGCTGGACGGCATCGGTGGCACCGAAATGTGGCACATCTACATCTCGGCCGCGGGCGAGGATGTGCGGCCGGGTTCGATCGGCAAGGTCGTGCCTGGCTACCAGGCGCGCGTGGTGGACGAGAACGACAACGAGGTGCCGCGAGGCACGGTGGGGCGGCTGGCCGTCATCGGCCCGACGGGCTGTCGCTACATGGACGACGAGCGCCAGACGCAGTACGTCTCCAATGGCTGGAACCACCCGGGCGACTCCTTCATCCAGGACGAGGAGGGCTACTTCCATTACCAGGCGCGTGATGACGACATGATCGTCACGGCCGGCTACAACGTCGGCGCCCCCGAAGTGGAGGACTGCCTGTTGACGCATCCCGCGGTCGCCGAGTGCGGCGTCGTCGGCAAGCCCGATGCCGTACGCGGCATGATCATCAAGGCCTTTGTCGTGCTGCGGGCGGGCAATCCGAGCAACGAGGCAATGGCCGAGCAATTGCAGGAATACGTGAAGAAGAGCATCGCGCCCTACAAGTACCCGCGCGAGATCGAGTTCGTTACCGCGCTGCCGCGCACCGAGACCGGCAAGCTGCAGCGCTTCAAGCTGAGGCAGATGGCATCATGACGTTCAAGCAGATTCAACCCGAGGGCTGGGCTCCGGCCCGTGGCTATGCCAACGGAATCGCCGCTCGCGGCACCCAGGTCTACGTGGGCGGCCAGATCGGCTGGAATGCCCAGCAGCAGTTCGAGACCGACGACTTCATCGAGCAGGTGCACCAGACGCTGCGCAACGTCGCCGACGTGCTGCGCGCCGCGGGCGCCGGCCCCGAGCACATGGTGCGCATGACCTGGTACGTGATCGACCGCGTCGAATACAACAGCCGCCTGAAGGAACTCGGTGGCGTCTACCGCGATGTCATGGGCAAGAATTTTCCGGCCATGACCTGCGTGCAGGTGGCGGCACTGATGGAAGAGCGCGCCAAGGTCGAGATCGAGGTCACGGCCGTCGTTCCCGACTGATTCAGCCTTCACTCCCCCACAGATCGGAGTCTTCATGTCCGCCACCCGCACCCCCTTCAGCTGGGACGACCCGTTTGCCCTGCGCGCGCAGCTCACCGACGACGAGCGCGCCGTGCAGGACGCCGCCCACGCCTACTGCCAGGAGCAGCTGCTGCCACGCGTGCAGGACGCCTTCCGCAAGGAGCAGACCGACGCGGCGATCTTCCGCGAGATGGGCGAACTCGGCCTGCTGGGCCCCACCATCGCCGAGCAATACGGCGGCGCCGGCCTGGACTACGTCGCCTACGGCCTGATCGCGCGCGAAGTCGAACGCATCGACTCCGGCTACCGCTCCATGATGAGCGTGCAATCCTCCCTCGTCATGGTGCCGATCCAGGAATTCGGCAACGAAGCCACCCGGCAGAAATACCTGCCCCGGCTCGCCAGCGGCCAGGCCATCGGCTGCTTCGGCCTGACCGAACCCAACCACGGCTCCGACCCCGGCAGCATGGCCAGCCGCGCCAGAAAGGTCGACGGCGGCTACCTGCTCTCGGGCAGCAAGATGTGGATCACCAACAGCCCCATCGCCGACATCTTCGTCGTCTGGGCCAAGGACGACGGCGGGCAGATCCGCGGCTTCGTGCTCGAAAAGGGCTGGAAGGGCCTCAGCGCCCCCGCCATCCACGGCAAGGTCGGCCTGCGCGCCAGCATCACCGGCGAAATCGTCATGGACGAAGTCTTCTGCCCCGAAGAGAACGCCTTCCCCGAAGTGCGCGGCCTGAAGGGCCCCTTCACCTGCCTGAACAGCGCCCGCTACGGCATCGCCTGGGGCGCGCTCGGCGCCGCCGAAGACTGCTACGCCCGTGCCCGTCAATACACGCTCGACCGCCAGCAGTTCAACAAGCCGCTGGCCGCCAACCAGCTGGTCCAGAAGAAGCTGGCCGACATGCTGACCGAAATCACCCTCGGGCTGCAAGGCTGCCTGCGCCTGGGGCGCCTGAAGGAAGAGGGCAACCCGGCCGTGGAGCTGACCTCCATCGTCAAGCGCAACAGCTGCGGCAAGGCGCTGGACATTGCGCGCCAGGCACGCGACATGCTGGGCGGCAACGGCATCAGCGACGAATTCGGGGTGGCGCGCCACCTGGTGAACCTGGAGGTGGTCAACACCTACGAGGGCACGCACGACATCCACGCGCTGATCCTGGGGCGGGCGATCACGGGCATCGCGGCGTTCTGAGGCGATGGCAGCGCCGTTACCCGCCCGGTTCGAGCGGGCCTATCGCATCCGGTTTTCGCACTGCGACCCGGCCGGCATCATCTTTTTTCCGCAGTACCTGGTGCTGTTCAATCAGCTGGTGGAGGACTGGTTCACCGAAGGGCTGGGAGTCGACTATGCCGACATGCTGGGCCAGCGGCGGATCGGCCTGCCGATCGTGCGGCTCGAGTGCGATTTCCGCGCCATCAGCCGAATGGGAGAGACCGTGACGTTCGGCGTCGAGGTGGAGCGCGTCGGGAGCCGTTCGTTGACCTTGCTGCTGGATGCGCGGCACGGCGACGAGGTGCGGGTCACTTCACGCCAGGTGCTGGTGTTCACGAGCCTGCAGTCGCATGCGGCCATCACGATCCCGGCTGATGTGCGCCGGCAGCTGGGCGCGGCATGAGTCCGTGGCAGACGCCCATCGTCAGTCGGCGGGATCGCCTTGCCAGTCGCACCGATGCAATTCGGCCCGGCCGGGCCCGCGCGCATCTGCAAGAATTCGGGCTTCCCACGATCGGAACCTCGATTGCCTGCCATCATGGCGGCGCCGCCAGGGGCGGGTTGGAACCCGGTCAGGGTTTTCCATAGTTTAACTTTAAACATTTTATAAATAAACTTCCTGCCACCTCATATCTCATATCTGTACGGAGACGAACCCATGAAGATTTTTCCTCGCAGCCTGATCGTGGCTGCCGCGCTGTCGCTTGGGGCCGGTTACGCTGCCGCAGACGTCAAGATCGGTTTCATGGCTACCATGTCGGGTCCCGCCGCGGCGCTGGGCCAGGATCAGTACGACGCCTTCATGCTGGCGATCGAGCAGGGCGGCGGCAAGCTCGGTGGTGTCGCGGTCAGTGTGGTCAAGGAGGACGACCAGCTCAAGCCGGACCTGGGCGTGCAGCTGGTCAAGAAGCTGATTGACAGCGACAAGGTGGATCTGGTCTCCGGGCTCACCTTCTCCAACGTGATGATGGCGATCGCCAAGCCGCTGGGCGATTCGGGCGTGCCCTTTGTCGGCAGCAATGCCGGCCCCGCGCCGCTGGCGGGCGACCAGTGCCGCGCCAACTTCGTGTTCGCCTCCTACCAGAACGACAACCAGTCCGAGGTCCTGGGCCAGTACGCGGTCGACAAGGGCTACAAGAAGATGATGCTGATGGCGCCCAATTACCAGTCCGGCAAGGACCAGGTGGTGGGCTTCAAGCGCTTCTACAAGGGCGAGGTGGTCGCCGAGGTGTTCACCCAGCTCAACCAGCCCGACTATTCGGCCGAGATCGCGCAGGTGCAGGCGCTGCAGCCGGACGCCATCTTCGCCTTCTTCCCCGGCGGCATGGGCGTCAACTTCATCAAGCAGATGAACCAGTCGGGCCTGCTCAAGAAGGTGCCCCTGCTGACCGCGAGCACGGTGGATGGGACGACCCTGCCGGCGATTGGCGGCGCGGCCGTCGGTGTGCTGGCCGGTGGACCCTGGGGGCCCGATCTGCCCGGACAGGCCAATGCCGACTTCGTCAAGGCCTTCGAGGCCAAGTACAAGCGAATCCCCTCGCAATACGCCGCCCAGGCCTACGACTCCGCGCATCTGATCGGTGCCGCGCTGCAGGCAACGGGTGGCAGCACGAGCGACCGCCCGGCGTTCATGAAGGCGCTGCACGAGGCCCGATTCGACAGCGTGCGCACCAACTTCGAGATCGGTGCCAACGGCTTCCCGGTGCAGGACCAGCACGTCTATGAAGTCGCCAAGGATGCGCAGGGTCGCGTGTCGCTGAAGGCCTTTGCAACGCCGCTGAAGTCCTACGTGGACGCCTACGCGGCGCAGTGCAAGCCCAAGTGAGACGCTGACGGCGAGCGCGCGCGGGACCCGGCATGAGCATCCAGTTCCTGTTCACCCAGCTGCTGAACGGGCTGCAGTTCGGCGTGCTGCTGTTCCTGATGGCAGCGGGGCTGACCCTGGTGCTTGGCATCATGAGCTTCATCAACCTCGCGCACGGCTCGCTCTACATGGGCGGCGCCTACCTGGCTGCCATTACCTTCGCGCACACGAATTCCTTCGTGCTGGCGGTGGTGGCGGGCGTGCTCGGCCTGTTCGTGATCTCGGTGCTGCTGGACCGATTTGCGCTGGCCGCGCTGCACCACCGTCCGCACCTCGACCAGGTGCTTGCCACCTTCGGCATCGTGCTGTTCGCCAACGAGGCCGCGCGCATGCTGTTCGGCAGTGCGCCGCTGTTCATGGACACGCCGCCGGCCCTGTCCGATCCCTTTGAGCTGTTCGGCTTCAATTACCCGTCCTACCGGGCCGCGATCATCGTCGTCGGCATTCTGGTGGCCCTGGGCCTGCACTGGCTGATCGACCGCACGCGCATCGGCATGCTGATCCGCGCCGGGGCCAGCAACCGCGCCATGGTGTCGGCGCTGGGCGTGAACATCGGCTGGCTCACCACGTTCGTGTTTGCGCTGGGCGGCGCGCTAGCCGGGCTGGCGGGCGCCATGGTGGGCCCCATCCTGTCCATCCAGCCCGGCATGGGCGAGCCGGTCCTGATCCTGACCCTGGTGGTGATCGTGATCGGCGGCATCGGTTCGATCCGTGGCGCGCTCTATGGCGCGCTGATCGTGGGCGTGGTCGACACCCTGGGGCGCGGCGTGCTGCCGGGGGTCCTGATGATGGTGCTCAATCCGAGTGTCGCTTCCGCGGTCGGGCCGGCGCTGGCGTCGGTGGGGGTCTATGTCCTGATGGCGGCCGTGCTGGCGCTCAAGCCCGAAGGCCTGTTTCCGGTGCGCTACACATGAGCAAGTCGACCAGCAACCCGGGTGCCGACGTGATGCCAGGCGCGCCGGCGGCGCGAGGCCGCGCCTGGCCGGTGCTCGTGATCGGCATCCTGGCGCTGGTGGGCCTGGCGCTGCCGCTCTACGCGTCGGTGACGGGTCATTCCTATGCGGTGGTGCTGGCCAGCCGGATCCTTGTGTTCGCCCTGGCTGCGGTGGGCCTGAACCTGGCGCTCGGCTTCGGCGGCCTGATCAGCTTCGGCCATGCGATGTACATCGGGCTCGGAGCCTACGTGGTCCTGATCTGCAGCACGCTGGGCTGGCAGAACGGCTGGCTGCAACTGCTCGTGCTGGTGGTTGCGGTGGCGCTCATCGCCGCCGTGGTGGGCTGGATCTGCCTGCGCACGCACGGGCTGGCATTCATCATGATCACGCTGGCGCTGGCGCAGCTGTTCTATTTCCTGTTCGTCAGCCTGCGCGGCTACGGCGGCGACGACGGCATGTCGCTGGCCGCCCCCAGCGGCTTCGGCCCCCTGACCGGCGATCCGACGGCCTTGTACTACGCCCTGCTGCTGGCGCTGGCGCTGGCGGTCTATGGCACCTGGCGGCTGGTGCGGTCGCGCTTCGGCCTGGTGCTGCGGGCCACGAAGGTCAACGAGCGCCGCGTGCGCGCCGTCGGCACCGGCCCGCTGGGCTATCAGCTCGTGGCCTACGTGCTGTCGGCGCTGGTGTGTGCGGTGGCCGGGTTCTTCCTGGCCAACCTGTCCGGATTCGTGTCGCCGGCCTACATGACCTGGATGGTCTCGGGCGAACTGATCGTCATGGTGGTGCTGGGCGGTGTCGGCACGGTGTTCGGGCCGGTGGTCGGCGCGGTGGCGCTGCTGCTGCTGGAGGAGGTGCTCAAGCTCTGGACCGAGCACTGGCCGATCGTGTTCGGTCCGCTGGTGCTGCTGATCGTGGTGGCGCTGCGGGGCGGGCTGTGGGGCCTGTTGCCTGGTGGGCGCGAGGAGTGACGGCGTGAACCACTCGACGACCCGGCCCCTGCTGGCGCTGCACGGCCTCGTCAAGCGCTACGGCGCGCTGCTCGTGACCGACCACGTCGACCTCGAGCTCGCGCAGGGCGAGGTGCACGCCATCATCGGTCCGAACGGCGCCGGCAAGACCACGCTGATCGGGCAGATCGCGGGCGAGATTCGCAGCAATGATGGGCGCATCGAGCTGGCGGGTGTCGATGTCACCCACTGGAGCGTGAACGCGCGTGCGCGCGCCGGCCTGGGCCGCTCCTACCAGATCACCTCGGTGATCCCCGAATTCACGGTGCTCGAGAACGTGCTGCTCGCGGTGCAGGCGCAACGTGGCCACAATTTCCACTTCTGGCGTGCCGTCACGCGCGACGCCGAGCTGGTGGCCATCGCCGAGCGTTGGATTGCGCGCGTGCACCTGCAGGGCGTGCAGTCCCGGATCGCCGGCCTGCTGTCCTATGGCCAGCAGCGCCAGCTCGAGCTGGCCATGACGCTGGCGATCGAGCCCAGGGTCCTGCTGCTGGACGAGCCGATGGCGGGCCTGGGGCCGGCCGAGACCCAGGAGATGATCAAACTGCTGCAGGAGCTGGGCAGCCAGTACGCCATCCTGCTGGTCGAGCACGACATGCATGCCGTGTTTTCGCTGGCCACCCGCTGCAGCGTGCTGGTCTACGGCAAGGTCGTTCACACGGGCAGCCCGGAGGAAGTGCGCGACAGTCCGATCGTGCGCGAGGCCTACCTTGGAGACGAGGAGGTCCCGGCATGAGTACAACGGCGCTGCTCGAGGTCGAGGGCCTCGAATCGGGTTATGGCAAGAGCCAGGTGCTGTTCGGCATGGCGCTGCGTGTCGATGCCGGCAGCTGTTCGACCCTGCTGGGCCGCAACGGCATGGGCAAGACCACGACTATCAAGAGTCTGATGGGCATGGTCACCCCGACGGCGGGGGTGGTGCGCTGGAAAGGGCAGGACATCCGCGGTCGCGCGTCTCATGCGATCGCACGGCTGGGCCTTGGCCTGGTGCCGGAGGGCCGGCAGGTGTTCCCGAACCTGACGGTGCACGAGAACCTGATTGCGACGGCGCGGATGCGCGGTCCGTCCCCCTGGACGCTGGAGCGCGTGCATGGCCTGTTCCCGCGCCTGGCCGAGCGCGCGGCCAACTTCGGCAACCAGCTTTCCGGTGGCGAGCAGCAGATGCTGGCCATCGGCCGGGCCCTCATGACGAACCCGGAGCTGCTGATCCTGGACGAGGCCACGGAAGGCCTGTCGCCCCTGGTGCGGCGCGAGATCTGGATGGCGCTGGAGCAGATCAAGTCCGAGGGCATGGCGATCCTGATCGTCGACAAGAACCTCGCCCCGCTGCTCGAGCTGGCCGAGCGCCACCACATCGTGGAAAAGGGCGTGGTGGCCTGGAGCGGCACGTCCACCGAGCTGCGTGGCGACCGGGGCATCGCGCAGCGCTACCTCTCGGCCTGAGAGTGCCGCTATAATTAGCCGGTTCTGCGGGTTGCAGAATGCACGTGGCATGCAGTTCCGGCGCGCCACGCAAGTCAAATCATTTGGAACGAGGAAACCCCATGATCTCCAAGGAGAACAAGGCCGCCGTGGTCAAGGAGCACGCGCGCGCCGACAACGACACCGGCAGTCCCGAGGTGCAGGTGGCCATTCTGACGGCCCGCATCAACGAGCTGACGCCGCACTTCCAGCAGAACAGCAAGGACCACCACGGCCGCCGCGGCCTGCTGCGCATGGTGAGCCGCCGGCGCAAGCTGCTGGACTACCTCAAGGGCAAGGACGCGGACCGCTACCTGGCCCTGATCGCCAAGCTGGGCCTGCGCAAGTAAGCCGGGCCATGGCGCACGCGAACGCCTGATGCCCGGCAAGGCTCAGGCGTTTTGTCTTTTCAATCCCGGAGTTGCCGACGTTCAGGGCGAAGCTGTGTCATTCCATGAGTCGCGTTGCGGGCGCTGCAGCGGCCTGCTGGAATGGCATCGTGTTCTGAATGGGCTCCGGTTCGACGGCAGGCGCCGCCTGCCTTGCAAGCTGCAATCCAAGGAGCAGACATGAGCATTTTCAACAAGGTCACCAAGAGCTTCCAGTGGGGTGACAAGACCGTCGTCATGGAGACCGGCGAGATCGCGCGCCAGGCCAGCGGCGCCGTGCTGGTGGACATCGACGGCACCGTCATTCTGGCCACCGTGGTCGCCTCCAAGACCGCCAAGCCGGGGCAGGACTTCTTCCCGCTCACCGTCGACTACATCGAGAAGACCTACGCCGCCGGCAAGATTCCCGGCAGCTTCTTCAAGCGCGAGGCGCGCCCGAGTGAGCTCGAGACGCTGACCAGCCGCCTGATCGACCGCCCGATCCGGCCGCTGTTCCCGGACGGCTTCTTCAACGAGGTGCACGTGGTCATCCACACCGTCTCGCTGAACCCCGAGGTCGATGCCGACATTGCGGCCCTGATCGGCGTCAGCGCCGCGCTCACCATCTCCGGGATCCCGTTCAACGGCCCGATCGGCGCTGCGCGCGTGGGCTACGTGAATGGCGAATACGTGCTCAATCCGGGCCCGAGCGCGCGCAAGGACAGCCAGCTCGACCTGGTGGTTGCCGGTACCGAGGCCGCCGTGCTGATGGTCGAGAGCGAGGCCTACCAGCTGTCCGAAGAGGTGATGCTGGGTGCGGTGATGTTCGGCCACGAGCAGGGCAGGGTTGCCATCAACGCCATCCACGAACTGGCGCGCGAGGCGGGCAAGCCGCTGTGGACGGAGACCGGCGCCTGGGCGCCCGAGGCCAAGGACGAGGCCTTCATCGAGCAGGTCGGCGCCCTGGCCGAGCCGAAGCTGCGCGCCGCCTACCAGATTCGCGGCAAGCAGGCGCGCACGCAGGCGCTGCGTCAGGCCAGCGCCGAGGTCAAGCAGGCGCTGGCGCAGGAGGGCGTGGAGTTCGACCCGGTCAAGGTCGACAAGTTGCTGTTCGAGACCGAGGCGAACATCGTGCGCAGCCAGATCCTGGCCGGCGAGCCGCGCATCGACGGGCGCGACACGCGCACCGTGCGCCCGATCGAGATCCGCACCGGTGTGCTGCCGCGCACCCACGGCTCGGCGCTGTTCACGCGCGGCGAGACGCAGGCACTGGTGCTGACCACGCTCGGCACCGATCGCGACGCGCAGCGCATCGATGCGCTGGCGGGTGAATACGAGGATCACTTCCTGTTTCACTACAACATGCCGCCGTTTGCCACCGGCGAGGCCGGCCGCA
>CAYRHV010000031.1:0-15866 GCA_964424045.1 uncultured Ottowia sp.
CAGGCGCTGCCGATCACGGCGCTGGTGGGCTTCCTGATCGGCGTCGTGCTGGCCTACCTGATGAGCCAGGTGCTGCGCCAGTTCGGCGCCGAGACCTTCATCGTCAACATCCTCGGCCTGGCATTGATCCGCGAACTGGGCCCGCTGCTGGCGGCGGTGCTGGTGGCCGGCCGCTCGGGCTCGAGCATCACGGCCCAGATCGGCGTCATGCGCGTCACCGAGGAGCTGGATGCGATGCGCGTGCTCGGCATCCCGGCCGGCTTTCGCCTGGTGCTGCCGCGCGCGCTGGCGCTGGCGCTGGCGATGCCGCTGATCACGGTCTGGACCTCGGTGGCGGCGCTGATCGGCGGCGTGCTGGCCTCCGACCTGACGCTGGGCATCAGCGCCAGCTACTTTCTCGAAGCGCTGCCGAAGGCGGTGCCGATCGCCAACCTGACGCTGGCGATGGGCAAGTCGGTGGTGTTCGGCCTCTTCATCGCCCTGATCGGCTGCCACTACGGCCTGCGCGTGAAGCCCGACACCGAAAGCCTGGGCCAGGGCACGACCGCCTCGGTGGTGGCCTCGATCACGGCGGTGATCTTGATCGACGCCCTGTTTGCCGTGCTGTTCAAGAGCGTGGGGATCTGATGCCGATGCAGGCCCCTCCGGATTCCCACCCCGCCGCGCCGGCGCACGGCGCGGTGGTGATCGAGGTGCGCGGGCTGTGGAGTGTGTTTCCGCGCCCGGGCGGGGGCGAGGTGGTGGTGCACCAGAATCTCGATCTCACGGTGCAGCACGGCGAGGTGCTGACCCTGGTGGGCGGCTCGGGCACCGGCAAGACGGTGCTGCTGCGCACCATCCTGGGCCTGAACACGCCGGCGCGCGGCACGGTCACGGTGCATGGTCGGCCGGCCACCGAGCTGGCGCGCCCGGGCGCCGCCGCCCGCGTCGGCATGCTGTTCCAGCAGGGCGCGCTGTTCTCGGCCTTCAGCGTGCTCGACAACATCGCGCTGCCGCTGCGCGAGATGCGCGCCGTGCCCGACGCGCTGGCACGCGAGGCGGCGCTGCTGAAGCTGGAAATGGTGGGCCTGAAGCCCGGCGACGCGCACAAGATGCCGGCCGAACTGTCGGGCGGCATGATCAAGCGCGTGGCGCTGGCGCGTGCCCTGGCCATGGACCCGCCGCTGCTGATGCTGGACGAACCGACGGCCGGGCTGGACCCGAACAGCTCGGACGCCTTCGTTGCCCTGCTGCGCTCGCTGCACCAGGAGCTCGGCCTGACGGTGCTGATGGTGACGCACGACCTGGACACGCTGTTCGAGCTGTCGACCCGCGTCGCCGTGCTGGCCGATCGGCACGTCATCGTGTGCGCGCCCGTGCCCGAGGTGCTGGCCTTCGAGCACCCCTTCATCCGCCACTTCTTCCATGGCGCGCGCGGCCAGCGCGCCATGGAACTGCTGCGTGCGCGCCGGCACGCAGTCACAGGAGACTGACCCCCATGGAAAACAAAGCCCATGCCCTGGCCGCCGGCCTGTTCATGCTGGCCATCTCGGCGCTGCTGGTGGTGCTGGCGTTCTGGCTCGCGCGCGATACCACCAATACCGACACCTACCGCATGACCAGCGCCGATGGCGTCACCGGCCTGCAGGTGCAGGCGGCGGTGCGCTTCAAGGGCGTCTCGGTGGGCAAGGTCACGGCGATCGGCTTCGACCCCGCGCAGCGCGGCAACGTGCTGGTCAGCATCGCCGTGCGCACCGACGCGCCGGTCACGCGCTCGACCTACGCCACCCTGGCCTTCCAGGGTGTGACCGGCCTGTCCTTCGTGCAGCTCGACGACGACGGCAGCTCGACCGAGCCCCCCGAGCCCGGCCCGGACGGCGTGCCGCGCATCCCGCTGCGGCCAAACCTGTTTGGCCAGCTGAGCGACCAGGCCGGTTCCCTGCTGGACAAGGTCGGCCACGCCGTGGACGGCATCAACCAGTTGCTGGCGCCCGAGAACCAGACCAGCCTGAGCGCCGCGCTGAGCGAGATCCGCGATGCCGCGCACAGCTTCAACCAGCTCGCGCTCGACACCAACAAGACGATCGAGGCCCAGCTCGGCCCGCGCCACAGCAGCATCCCGCAGCTGGTGCAGCAGACCACCGCCACCTTCCAGTCGCTGGAAGGGGTGGGAGTGCAGGCCGGCCAGGCGCTGGCCGACATCCGCGCCGTCACCGCCGACCTGGCGCGCAGCCTGTCGGTGCTGACGGGCGAGGGCGGCGTGCTGGCGCGCATCGACGAGGGCGCCGACACCGTCACCCAGATCACCCTGCCGCGCATCCAGAACCTGACCGAGGAAGCCAGCCGCACCATTCACCGGCTGGACCGCATCGCCAACACCCTGGGCGAGAATCCGCAGGCGCTGCTCTACGGCAGCGGCGCCATTCCGCCCGGGCCGGGCGAACCGGGCTTCGCCGCCCCCGCCACCCCTGCGGAGCGCTGAATTGCCATGAACCCCAACGCATTCCACCGCCCCATGCGCGCCACGATCTCCCTGCTCTGCACCGTCCTGCTGCTGGCCGGCTGCGCCCTGCCGCTGCCAGACAAGCCGCAGCGCCCGGCGGCCTGGGACCTGGGTCCGCCCCCGACGCTGGCGGCAACACGGGGGGCGCCGGGCGCGCCCCTGGCCATCGATGCCGTCGAGGCGCCGGCAGCGATCGACACCAGCGCCATGCTCTACCGCCTGCTCTATGCCGGCGGCGACCAACGCCCGCGCCCTTATGCCCAGGCGCGCTGGAGCATGTCGCCGCCGCAGCTGGTGGGCCAGCGACTGCACCAGACGCTGGCCGTCAGCCACGTCGTGCTGGCGCCGGGCACGGGCCTGGCGGCGCTGCAGCTGCGCGTCGAGCTGGACCAGTTCGACCAGGTCTTCAGCGCCCCGGACGCCAGCGAAGGCGTGGTGCGCCTGCGGGTGACGGCGGTCGCGCCCACGCGCGCCGGCCGGCTGCTGGGCCAGCGCAGCTTCGAGGCGCGCCAGCCGGCGCCGACCGCAGACGTCGCCGGTGGCGCCCAGGCCCTGCGCAGCGCCACCGATGAGGTGCTGAGCCAGGTCGCGCAGTGGGTCGCCAGCCTGCCGGTGTCGCCCTGACCGGCCGGCGCAGCGGCTCAGCCCCCTGCTTCGGGCGCCGGCGCACCCGGTGTGCGGCGCCCGAACAGGCCGTAGCCATCCATCATCAGCACCTGCTCGCCGTCCTGGTTGAACATCTCCCAGATCGTGCGCACCAGGCCGACGTCGGGCCGTGACCGCAGCGGGCGCGACTCGATGATGCGCTGGCGCAGGGTGAGCGTGTCGCCCGGATAGACGGGCTTGAGCCACTGCAGCTTCTCCAGCCCGGGCGAGCCCTGGCTGGACGACTCGGACAGGAAGTTGCGCACCATCAGGCCCATGGCCATGCTGCAGGTGTGCCAGCCGCTGGCGGCGAGCCGGCCGAAGATCGACTGCGCCGCCGCCGCGTCGTCGAGGTGAAAAGGCTGGGGGTCGTAGCGACCGGCGAAGGCCAGCACCTCGTCGCGCTCGACGTGGACACTGCCCAGCTCGATCGTGCGGCCTGGCGTCAGGTCCTCCCAGTAGTGCTTGATGGTCTTGGCGTCTTTGGCTGCGGACATGCTGGCTCCGGAAATCTCAAACTGCCCACGCTCCTGCCCTGGCAGAAAGGGACGTGGGATCCGTCCTGTGCGATTATCCGGCGGCAGGGACACCGCGCATCCACGGTTGGCCCTGGAGGAGCAAGCAGATGGGACAGTGGATCGAACTTGCGGCCGGCGACAGCCAGCCGCTCAAGGCCTGGCAGGCCCAGCCCGCAGGGCAGCCGCGGGGCGCCGTCGTGGTGCTGCAGGAAATCTTCGGCGTCAACTCGCACATCCGCGCCGTGACCGATGGCTATGCCGAGGACGGCTACCTGGCGCTGGCGCCAGCGACCTTCCAGCGCCTGCGGCCGGACATCGAACTCGGCTACGAGGAGCACGACATCCGCGTCGGCGTCGGCCTGAAGGCCGCCGCCGAGGCTCTGCCGGCGCCCGGCGTGCTGGCCGACGTCCAGGCCGCGATCCACCATGCAGCACGGACCGGCAACTGCAAGGTGGCCGTGATCGGCTATTGCTGGGGCGGCCTGCTGGCCTGGCGCGCGGCGTCGATGCTGGACGGACTGGCCGCTGCCGTGCCCTACTACGGCGGCGGCATGACGGCCCCGGCCGAGCTGGCGCGGCCGCTGCGCGTGCCGGTGCAGGCACACCTGTCGGACCACGACCAGTCGGTGCCCATGAGCGGCGTCGAGGCCCTGCGCCAGGCGCATCCGCAGGTCGAGGTGCACCTCTATGCCGCGCCGCACGGCTTCAACTGCGACCAGCGCGCGGCCTGGAACGAGGCCGCGGCCCGGTTGGCGCGCGAGCGCACGCTGGCGTTCCTGGCCCGGCACCTGGGCTGAGAAGCCGAACCGACCACGGCGGCGCCAGCGCGCGCCACTCAGGCGCGCGGCTTCCGGCGCGTGGCAGGCATCGGCGCGGTCTGCTCGGCCTGGCGAAACATCGCCGTGAACTCCTCCAGATGGGCCAGCAGCGCGCGCAGCGCCGCGCTGTTGTGGCGCCGCTGCATGTAGGCCACGTGCAGCCAGATGTCGGTGGGCGAGAACGCCTCCAGCGCCGGCTCCAGCTCGCCGCGCTCCAGGTACGGCGCCAGCGCCCGTCGCGCCGCCCACACCACGCCCAGGCCCTGCGTCGCGAGGGTCGCCAGCGGCGCCTGGTTGGTGGCGCTGAAGACCGGCTGCAACGGCAGCTCCAGCGGCTTGCCCTTGACCATGAACAGCCAGCGCGGTGCCTGATCCTGGAGGGTCCAGGCCAGTTGCGCGTGCAGGCGCAGTTCCTCCGGATGGCTCGGCTTGCCGCGCCGGCGCCAGTAGTCCGGGCTGGCAGCGGCCACGTAGTCGATCGGCAGCAGGCGGCGCACGATCAGGTTCGCGTCGTGGATCGGCCCGACACGAAACGCCAAATCCACGCCCTCCTCGGCCAGGTTCACCTCGCGATCGGTGACGTGCAACTGCAGCGTCACCTGTTCGTGGCGCTGCATGAAGTGCCCCAGCATGGCCGGCAGGTCGGTCTGCATCAGGCCATGCGGTGCCGTCAGCGACAGCATGCCGCTGGGCCGAGTGGCTCGGTCGTGCAGCTCGCTTTGCGTCAGGTCGATGAGCTCCAGCAGGGCGCCACTGCGCTCGAACAGCAGCTGGCCGGCGTCCGTGAGCGACACCTTGCGCGTGGTGCGGTTGAACAGGCGCAGGTCGAAGCGCGCCTCCAGCTGGGCGATCGCCTTGCTGACGCTGGCCGGCGACACTCCCTGCGCGCGGGCCGTGGCCGAGAAGCTGCCTCGGCGCGCCACCTCGCGGAAGATCTGGATCAGGTCGAGGGAATCCATGGCTTCAGGCGACGCTGAATGAGTCTCCGTGATGGGGCGCGCCCTGCAAGGGCAAAGCGCAGCAACAGCCGCGGCTATTGCGAGCATTTGCAACGCCGCACACCGCCACAGGCAGGGATGCGACACGCGCGAAGGACTTGTTCAGCGTTGCCTCTATTATTTCTGATCTGGAAACAGTGTAGTTCCATCCGAGGGACTTCTGCTCACGCCATCCGCCCTTAGTTGCATGGCAAGGCAGTCAGGAACAACAAGGGCTCGGCATCGAACCTTCGCTGCAGCACCGGCTCGAGCCTGCATTCAGTCAAGGAGAAACATCATGTCTGCAATGAATCGTCTTCAGATGGCCGCCATCGCGGCCGCCGGTTCGCTTCTGCTTTCGGGCAACGTGCTTGCCGCCATGCCGAGCGCCGGCATGCAGCCGCTGTTCAACAACACGGTCCCCGTGACCAGCACGGTCCAGCGCGCCGATGTACACGCTGCTGCCATTCAGAGCGCTCCGATCGCGGGCCAGTTCAGTGACACCGGGGCACAGCCCGCCGCCAGCGCGCTGACACGCGCCCAAGTGCGGTCGAGGACGCTGGATGCCATCGCCCACGGCTTCCATGTCGCCAGCGGCGAGCGTGCCTGAGCGATCCGGATGGCGTGCGGGCCGGCCCGCTGCGCCATCCACCCCAACCTCATCCCGGCACGAGAAAGTCGCGCCGGGATGATTTCGTATGGGCGAACACGCCGTCTCAGCCGGCGCGCAGCAGGCGTGCCGCTTCGCGCGCGAAGTAGGTCAGCACGCCGTCGGCACCCGCACGCCGGAAGGCCAGCAGGCTTTCCATCATGACGGCATCGTGATCCAGCCAGCCGTTTTGCGCCGCCGCCTTGAGCATGGCGTATTCGCCGCTGACCTGGTAGGCAAAGGTCGGCACGCAGAACTCGTCCTTGACCCGTCGCAGCACGTCCAGATAGGGCATGCCGGGCTTGACCATCACCATGTCGGCGCCCTCCTGCAGGTCGATCGCGACCTCGCGCAGCGCCTCGTCGCCGTTGCCGGGGTCCATCTGATAGACCTTCTTGTCGCTGCGGCCCAGACTGGCCGCCGAACCGACGGCATCGCGGAACGGGCCGTAGAAGGCGCTGGCGTATTTGGCGCTGTAGGCCATGATGCGGGTGTGCACGTGGCCCTTGGCCTCCAGCGCCTGGCGGATGGCGCCGATGCGCCCATCCATCATGTCGCTCGGCGCCACGATGTCGACGCCGGCAGCGGCCTGCGTCAGTGCCTGCTTGACCAGCTGACCCACGGTCGGGTCGTTCAAGATGTAACCAGTCTTGTCCACCCAGCCATCCTGACCGTGGCTGGTGTACGGATCAAGTGCGACATCCGTCATGATGCCGAGTTCCGGAAAACGCTTCTTCAGTTCGCGCACCACGCGCGGAATCAGGCCGCGCGAGTTCGCCGCCTCGCTGCCCTTCTCGTCCTTCAGGCGCGCCTCGATCACCGGAAACAGCGCCAGCACGGGAATGCCCAACTGCACACAGTCCTCGGCCACCGGCAACAGGAGGTCAAGCGACAGGCGCTCCACCCCCGGCATCGAGGACACGGTCTCGCGCCGCTTGCGGCCATCCAGCACGAAAACCGGGTAGATCAGGTCATCGACCGACAGGCGGTGTTCACGCACCAGGCGACGGGTGAAATCATCACGCCGCAGGCGACGCGGACGCAGGGCCGGGAACGGCGCAGGAGGAAAGGTATTCATGCCGAAAATTGTGCCTTAAAGCGAGATCACGACGCCGACGTTGGATTTTCGAGACGATGAATCCAGATACAAATTGAGAGCGATTCCAAATCAATACTTTTGGTATAGTTCGTTCGGGCAGCTCGCTGCCCCCCGCTTTTCCTCCCTGAGCGGGAGCCTAGATGTGTGACAGCAGACAGGCTTTTTGACCCCAGCCACAGATGGCTGGGGTCTTTTTATTGGTGCGCCGCGCGACGGTGTCGAGCCCCACCGGGCAGCCGGTACACTGGTCCCATGCTGTGGGTCAAGGCATTGCACATCGTCTTCGTCGTGAGCTGGTTTGCGGGCCTGTTCTACCTGCCGCGCATCTTCGTCAACCTGGCCATGGTGCCGCCCGAATCGGAGGCCGAGCGCGAGCGCCTGCTGCTGATGGCGCGCAAGCTCTACCGCTTCATGACCGGGCTGGCGCTGCCGGCGATCGCCTTCGGGCTGGTGCTGTGGCTGGGTTACGGCATCGGTCGCGGCCCGGGCAACGGCTGGCTGCACGTCAAGCTGCTGCTGGTGCTGGTGCTGATCGGCTACCACGGGCTGTGCGGCCGCCTGCTGGTGCGCTTCGAGCGACGCGAACCGGTGCATGGCCACGTCTGGTTCCGCTGGTTCAACGAGTTGCCGGTGCTGCTGCTGCTGGCGACGGTGATCCTGGTCACGGTCAAGCCGTTCTGAGCGCACACGGGTCCGCGAGCAGATGAAGCGCGCGCACCGCTCCATCGCCCGGCCGCTGGCGCTGCTCTACATCGCGCTCATCGTCTATGCCAGCCTGTTCCCGTTCACCGGCTGGCGCGACCAGGGCATCGTGCCCTGGGCCTTTCTGAAGGCACCCTGGCCCCGTTACTGGACCGGGTTCGATCTGGCGATCAATGTCGCCGGCTACGTGCCACTGGGCTTCCTGCTGGTGCTGGTGTTCGGACGCCGCTGGCCGCGCTGGCTGGCCGTCGTGCTGGCCAGCCTGGCCGCCATCCTGCTGTCGCTGGCCATGGAAAGCCTGCAGTCCTGGCTGCCGCTGCGCGTGGCATCCAACGTGGATTTCGGACTCAACGCCGCTGGCGGCCTGGCCGGCGCACTGGCGGCGGCCCTGCTGGAGCGCCTCGGCCTGGTCGACCGCGTACGGCGCCTGCAGTCGCGCTGGTTCGTGCGCGATGCCCACGGCGCCCTGGTGCTGCTGGCGCTGTGGCCGGTCGGGCTGCTGTTCCCGCCGCCGGTCGCCTACGGCATGGGACAGGTTTACGAGCGTGTCGAGGAAGGGCTGGCACGCCTGCTGCAGGATACGCCGTTCCTGGATTGGCTGCCCCTGCGCGAGATCGAGTTCGAACCGCTGCTGCCAGCGGCCGAGATCGCCTGCGTCGCGCTTGGCGCGCTGGTGCCCTGCCTGCTCGGCTACACGGTGATCGAGCCGCGCCGCCGGCGCCTGCTGTTCGCCGCCCTGGCGCTGGCGGCCGGAGTGGCGGTGGCGGCCCTCTCGACCGCGCTCACCTACGGCCCGGCGCATGCCTGGGCCTGGGTCACGCCCCCGGTGCGCCTGGGCCTGCCGCTGGCCGCGCTGGCGGCCCTGGTCCTGGCGCCACTGCCGCGCCGCGCCTGCGGCGCCTTGCTGATCGCGGTGCTGCTGGCACAGCTGCTGCTGCTGAACATGGCACCGCAGAATCCCTACTACGCCAGCACGCTGCAGGTCTGGGAGCAGGGCCGGTTCATCCATTTCTTCGGCCTGGCGCAATGGGTCGGCTGGCTCTGGCCTTTCGCCGCACTGGCCTATCTGCCAACGAGGCTGCGGCGCGAGTCGGCGCTGCCTAGAATTGCGTCATGAGCACGCCAGCGCGACCCGCCTACTACGAGCATCACCTCTTCTTCTGTCTGAACCAGCGCACCAACGGCGAGGACTGCTGCGCCAGCCACGGCGCGCAGGAGGCCTTCGAGCATTGCAAGGCACGCGTCAAGGCCGAGGGGCTGGCCGGCGTCGGCCAGGTGCGCGTCAACAAGGCCGGCTGCATGAACCGCTGCGCCGGCGCGCCAGTGCTGGTGGTGTATCCGCAGGGCGTGTGGTATTCCTACGTCGACACCAGCGACATCGACGAGATTATCGACTCGCATCTCAAGCAGGGGCGCGTGGTCGAGCGCTTGCTGCTGGCGCCGGAAATCGGCCGCTGAGCGAGCCGGCGGGAATCCGGGATTTACAAGCGCTTTCAGATTTACGCCGGCTGCAGCCGCCTCCGTCGCTATAATTTAGATAGCTAATGAATGCCCTGACCCAATCCCTCGCATTGCATGGCCCGGTCGGCGCCATCGAGGCACAACTCGATGCGCCGGCGCCCAAACAGGGCGCGCCGCATGGCACGGCAGTGATCGCCCATCCGCACCCGCTGCATGGCGGCACCATGACCAACAAGGTGGTGCAGACGATTGCGCGCGCCAGCGTGCAGTGCGGCTGGCGCGCCGTGCGCTTCAACTTCCGTGGCGTGGGCGGTACGGCCGGCAGCTGGGACGAAGGCCGTGGCGAACTGCAGGACATGCTGGCCGTGATCGAGCAGGTGGCCCCGGATGGCCCGCTGGTGATCTGCGGCTTCTCCTTCGGTGCCTTCGTCGCCAGCCACGCCATCGCCGCCCTGCACGCCAGCCGTCCCATCGCCCACGCGATCCTGGTCGGCACGGCCGCTTCGCGCTTCGACGTCGCGCCGGTGCCCGAGGCCCTGCATCCGGTGACCCTGGTGATCCACGGCGAGCAGGACGACACCGTGCCGCTGTCCTCGGTGCTGGACTGGGCCCGGCCGCAGGTGCTGCCGGTCACCGTGGTGCCGGGCGGCGAACATTTCTTCCACGGCCAGCTGCCCCTGCTCAAGTCCCTCGTGACGCGCCACCTGGGCGCCTGATCCCCGTTTCCCGCCTTCCCGCGCCGATCTGCCGTCGGCCCCCATCGCACCGACCATGAACCTGCCTGCCAAGATCCTCGCCGCATTCACGCTGGCTCTCGCCGCCCTGGGCGCGCACGCGCAACTGCCCCAGCCGCCCGAGGTGGCGGCGCGCTCCTACCTAGTGATGGACGTGACCTCGGGGCAGATCCTGGCCGGCAAGGACATCGACGAGGCCGTGGAGCCGGCCTCGCTGACCAAGCTGATGACCGCCTATCTCGTGTTTGACGCCCTGCGCGCGCGCAAGATCAGCCTCGACCAGCGCCTGCCGGTCAGCGAGCGAGCCTGGAAGACGCCGGGATCGCGCATGTTCATCGACCCCAAGATGCAGGTGCCGGTGGAGGACCTGATCAAGGGCATGATCGTGCAGTCGGGCAACGATGCCACGGTGGCGCTGGCCGAGGGCGTGGCCGGCACGGTGGAGCGCTTCGTCGAGCTCATGAACGACCAGGCCCAGGCCATGGGCCTGAAGGGCACGACCTACAAGAACCCGGAAGGCCTGACCGAGGCCGGTCACACCACCACCGCGCGCGATCTGGCCGTCCTGTCGGCACGGCTGATCATCGACTTCCCGGACGAGATCAAGTACTACTCGATGCAGAAGTACCGCTATCCGGGCACCCCGGCCAGCAACGACACCAACCGCAACACCCTGCTGTTCCGCGACCCCACGGTGGACGGCCTGAAGACCGGCCACACCAAGGCGGCCGGTTACTGCCTGGTGGCCACGGCCAGGCGCGAATTCCCGAACCTCGGCGCCCGACGCGTGCTGTCGGTGCTGCTGGGCGCCGACAGCGAGAGCGCTCGCGCCAACGAGTCGCAGAAGCTCCTGAACTGGGGCTACACGGCGTGGGAGGACATCAAGCTGTTCGATGGCGGCGAGCCGGCCGCCACGCCGCGCGTCTGGAAGGGCCAGAGCCCGACGCTGAAGCTGGGCGCCGAACAACCGGTCGTGGTCACCGTGCCGGCGGGCGCGGCCAAGCAGCTGAAGACCGAACTGGCGCGGCCCGAACCCCTCATCGCCCCGTTCCGCAAGGGCCAGACGGTGGCGACGCTGAAGGTGTCGCTGGGCGATGAACCGCTCGCCGAAGTGCCGCTGGTCGCGCTTGAAAGCGTTTCCGAAGCCGGCATCCTGGGGCGCGCCTGGGACGCGATCCGGCTCTGGATCCAGTAACCCGGACACCTGGCTCAGCCAGTGCGCGCGAAAAACACCGCGGTCATCACGAGGCCGGTGGTGATCACGATCAGGCGCACCCAGAAACCCGGCAGCACGCGCGCCAGGCGCGCACCGGCCAGGCCGCCCAGGGTGGCAAACACCGCCATCACCAGCGCTGGCAGCCAGACGATGGCGCCGCCGATCGCGTAGGCCGCCACCGAGACCACCGACAACACGGCCGAGTTCAGGTTCTTCAGGGCATTGGCGGTGTTCAGGCGCGCCTCGCCCGCCAGCAGGTACATGGCCAGCAGCAGGATGCCGACGCCGCCGTTGAAGTAGCCGCCATAGGCCGTCACCAGCAGCAGGGCCGGCAGGCGCCAGCGTGCCAGCCCTGCGCCGTCAGACCGACCGGCGCTCCAGCGCGCCAGCCACGGCCCGGCCGCAAACAGCACCGTCGCCAGCAGCAGCAGCCAGGGCACGACGCCGGCGAACACCTTGGGCGGGGTCACCAACAGCAGCAGCGCGCCGGCCACACCACCCACGGCACTGATCGCCGCCTCGCGCAGCAGCAGGGCACGCGGCAGGGCCGCCAGCTCACGCCGAAAGCCCGCCACACTGCCGAAATAGCCGGGACACACGGCCAGCGCACTGGTGGCATTGGCAGGGATCGGCGGCACGCCGGCCCAGACCAGGGCCGGAAAGGTCAGGAAGGTGCCGCCACCGGCAATCGCGTTCAGCACGCCGGCCGCAAAGGCCGCCACGGCGAGCACCGCCCAGGTCAGGGGGTCGTACATCGGTCGGGATCGTGTGGATGTTCCGCCCGGCACCGTGCCGGGCAGCGTCAGGCAGCGGCGTCGCTGCCGACCATGAGCACGGACGCGTCGGTGTGCACGGCATCCAGCGCAAAACGCTGGCCACGCGCATGGTCCTCGATGCAGCGCAGGACCAGCGGACTGCGGTGCCGCGCTCGGCTGGCGCGCACTTCATCCACCGTCATCCAGAGCGTGCGCACGATGCCGCGATCCAGCGCCCGCCCCGGCTCCGGCGCGCTGGCGCTGCCGCTGAAGGCGATGCGCAGCCAGCTGGTGGGCGTGCCCAGGGCATCCAGGGACCCGGCCAGATAGACCCCGAGCAGGGCCTGGGGCCGGAAGTGGCGCGCGGTTTCCTCCAGCGCCTCGCGCACGGCGCCATCGGCGGGCGATTCGCCGGGCTCCAGGTGGCCGGCCGGCGTGTTCAGCCGCAGGCCCTGGCTGGTCTGTTCTTCCACCAGCAGGTAGCGTCCATCCTGCTCGATCACCGCAGCCACGGTGACCCTGGGTTTCCACCTCGACGTGTTCATGTCGAGATTATGCAGACCGCATGTGGGACTGGCAGCGGAAATAAAGCACAATCGAGGCTCATTGCCGCTCGCGTGACCCAGAATCAGGAGCAGGGCTTCCGGCCCGTGCATCCCTGTGCGGCAGACTCGCCAGAGGAGAACGATTCATGCTGATTGGCGTCCCCGCCGAAACCGCGGCCGGTGAGAACCGAGTCGCCGCAACCCCGGAAACAGTCAAGAAGCTGGTGGCCCAGGGGCACCAGGTTCGGGTGCAGGCCAGTGCCGGACTGCGCGCCAGCGTCACCGACGAGGCCTACGGCGCGGTGGGCGCCGAGATCACCGATGGCGCGGGCGCCTTCGGCGCCGAGCTGGTGCTCAAGGTGCGCAGCCCGTCCGAGGCCGAAATCGCGCAGATGAAGCCCGGCACCGTGCTGGTGGGCATGCTGGAGCCGTTCAATGCCGAGGGCCTGCAGCGCCTGGCCGCCGCCAACCTGACCGCCTTCGCGCTCGAAGCCGCGCCGCGCACCACGCGCGCGCAGAGCATGGACGTGCTCTCCAGCCAGGCCAACATCGCCGGCTACAAGGCCGTGATCATGGCGGCGGACCGCTACCAGAAGTTCTTCCCGATGCTGATGACGGCGGCCGGCACCGTGAAGGCGGCGCGCGTCGTGATCCTCGGCGTCGGCGTGGCCGGCCTGCAGGCGATCGCCACCGCCAAGCGCCTGGGCGCGGTGATCGAGGCCAGCGACGTGCGCCCGAGCGTGAAGGAGCAGATCGAGTCGCTGGGCGGCAAGTTCATCGACGTGCCCTACGAGACCGACGAGGAGCGCGAGGCGGCCGAAGGCGTGGGCGGCTACGCACGCCCGATGCCCAAAAGCTGGCTCGACCGCCAGCAGGCCGAAGTCGCCAAGCGCGTGGCGCTGGCCGACGTGGTGATTTCCACCGCGCTGATCCCGGGCCGCGCGGCGCCGACCCTGATCACGGAGGCCATGGTGCAGAGCATGAAGCCGGGTTCGGTAATCGTCGACATGGCGGCCGGCCGCGGCGCGCCCAATGCCGATGGCAGCGTGGGCGGCAACTGCCCGCTCACCGTGGCCGACGAGACCGTCACGCGCCACGGCGTGGTGATCGTGGGCGAGACCAACCTGGCCTCGCTGGTGGCGGCCGACGCATCGCAGCTCTACGCGCGCAACGTGCTCGACTTCCTGAAGCTGATCCTGCCGCCGGCGGGCAAGGACGAGCCGCCGGCCGCGCTCACCATCGACCTGGAAGACGACATCGTCGTCGCCTGCCTGATGGCGCGTGACGGCGCCGTGACCCGCCAATCCTGAGGCACGCAGCGCTCGCGCTCATCGCCCCTTCAAGGAGACCTCCCATGGATGCCGTATCCCCGTTCGTCATCAACCTGAGCATCTTCGTGCTCGCCATCTACGTCGGCTACCACGTGGTCTGGACCGTGACGCCGGCGCTGCACACGCCGCTGATGGCGGTCACCAACGCCATCTCCGCCATCGTCGTCGTCGGCGCCATGCTGGCCGCGGCCCACACCGAGGGCAGCTTCGGCAAGCTGATGGGCGTGACGGCGATGGCGCTGGCCGGCGTCAACATCTTCGGCGGCTTCCTGGTCACACGGCGGATGCTGGAAATGTTCAAGAAGAAGGAACGCCCGGCCAAGGCCGAGGCCGAAACCAAGTAAGCAGGAGCGAGACCACCATGAGCATGAACCTCGTCACCCTGCTGTACCTGATCGCCAGCGTCTTCTTCATCCAGGCCCTGAAGGGCCTGTCGCACCCGACCAGCGCGATTCGCGGCAACCAGTTCGGCATGGCCGGCATGGCCATTGCCGTGCTGACCACGGCCGCCCTGATCGTCCAGCTCGAGGGCACGGCCACGGGCCTGATCTGGGTGCTGATCGGACTGGCCATCGGCGGTGCCTACGGCACCTGGCGCGCCAACACGGTCGAGATGACCAAGATGCCGGAGCTGATCGCCTTCTTCCACAGCATGATCGGCATGGCCGCGGTCTGCATCGCGGCAGCCACGGTGTCCGAGCCCTGGGCCTTCGGCATCACGCAGAGCGTGGCGCAGGGCGGCGACGGCCTGATCCCGGGCGGCAACCGCATCGAGCTGTCCCTGGGCGCCTTCATCGGCGCGGTCACCTTCAGCGGCTCGGTGATCGCCTGGGGCAAGCTCTCGGGCACCAGCAAGTTCCGCCTGTTCCAGGGCGCCCCGGTGGTGTTCCCGGGCCAGCACTGGCTGAACCTGATCCTGGGCGTGGTCACGATCTTCTTCATCTTCGGCTTCTGGCACTCGCAGAGCGGCGTCGACTTCGCGCTGGTGTGCCTGCTCGGCTTCGTGATCGGCGTGACGCTGATCATTCCGATCGGCGGCGCCGACATGCCGGTGGTGATCTCGATGCTGAACAGCTACTCGGGCTGGGCCGCGGCGGGCATCGGCTTCTCGCTCGGCAACAGCATGCTGATCATCGCCGGCTCGCTGGTCGGCTCCTCCGGCGCGATCCTGTCCTACATCATGTGCAAGGCGATGAACCGCGCCTTCCTGAGCGTCATCCTGGGCGGTTTCGGCGGCGAAGCCTCGAGCGCCGCCGGCGAGAAGGAGCAGCGCCCGGTCAAGCAGGGCAGCCCGGACGACGTGGCCTTCATGCTGAGCAACGCCGACAGCGTCATCATCGTGCCCGGCTACGGTCTGGCGGTGGCGCGCGCGCAACACGCCGTCAAGGAGATGGTGGACAAGCTCACCGACAAGGGCATCGACGTCAAATACGCCATCCACCCGGTGGCCGGTCGCATGCCAGGCCACATGAACGTGTTGCTGGCCGAGGCCGAGGTACCGTACGACCAGGTGTTCGAGATGGACGACGTGAACGCCGAGTTCTCGCAGTGCGACGTGGCCATCGTGCTGGGGGCCAATGACGTGGTGAACCCGCTGGCGCTGGAGAAGGGCAGCCCGATCTACGGCATGCCGATCCTCGACGCCTACAAGGCGCGCTCGGTGATCGTGAACAAGCGCAGCATGGCCACCGGCTACGCCGGCCTGGACAACGAGCTGTTCTACATGGACAAGACCATGATGGTGTTCGGCGACGCCAAGAAGGTGGTCGAGGAGGTCGCCCGGGCGATCGAGTAAGAACCCCCGGCACCGGCACGAAGCGAGGCCCCGATGGGCCTCGTTTTTTTGCCTGCCGGACGAAGCCGCTGGCCGGGATGCGAACGACCGGTCACAATACGTTGCAAGATTATTGTTACACCACACCCACGGAGGACTC
>CAYRHV010000032.1:0-15730 GCA_964424045.1 uncultured Ottowia sp.
GTTCTCGAAGAACAGGTTGAACACGCTCTTGCCGCGCAACAGCGGCACCTTCTTGACCTCGCGGTCGCTGACGCTGACGAACTGGCCGGCGGTGTCGAGGATGTGCGTCAGGATGTCGCGCGACAGGCCCTCGGTGGACAGCAGGTGGATCAGCTCGCCGTGGCGGTTCAGTTGGGGATTGCCCTGGCCCAGCATGCTCAGCCTAAACCCGGCAGTTGAATGCGCCCGCCGGTGCCGTCATCGGCACGCCAGGCAAGGCAAGAGGAGGCCGCGCACTGGTGTGCGCCACGACGAGCAACGCCGCATGGCGCGGCGAGGGCGGTGCGGGCGGGTGCATGGCACGCCCACCCAACAGATGAACGCGATCGAAGGAGCAGAGTTCAATGTTCATGCGGATCTCGAGAAGTTCATCAGCGGTCAACTGCCGGGTTTGGGCTCAGCGCCTCGGTTCGATGTGGAAGCTGAAGCGGCCGTCCTCGGCGCGTGCCAGTTCCAGCGACTGGCTGGCCGGCAGCACGATGCGCGCGGCGGCGAATTCGGCCGCCAGCGGCAGCTCGCGCCCGCCGCGGTCGACCAGCACCGCCAGCCGCACGCGCGCCGGCCGGCCGTAGTCGAACAGCTCGTTGAGCACGGCGCGGATGGTGCGCCCGGTGTAGAGCACGTCGTCCAGCAGCAGGATGTCGGCGCCACCAACCTCGAACGGCAGTCGCGTCTGCGCCGCCGCGGCCAGGCCGCGGCGCGCATAGTCGTCGCGGTGCATGACCGAGGACAGGGCGCCGGCGGCGCCCGCCCGTCCGAGGTCGCGCTGCAGGCGCTCGGCCAGCCACCAGCCGCCGGAGACCACGCCCGCCAGCTGCGTTTCGGACTCCAGCAGGCTGCGCACGCCGCGCAGCAGCTCGCCGTACAGGGCTTCGGCATCCAGCGCCAGTGAACTCATGCAAGTGACCCCAGGAATTGTTCGAGGATGATGGCGGCCGCGGCGGCGTCGGCGTCGCGCGCGCCGGCCGCCAGCGCCTCGGTGGTGCTGTAGCGCTCGTCCACCTCGTAGACCGGCAGGCCCAGGCGCGCGTGCAGCTGGCGTGCAAAGCGCCGCGCGCGGCGCGTGTTCTCGTGCTCGGCGCCGTCCGGATGCCGCGGGATGCCGACCACCAGGGCGTCGGGCTGCCATTCGCGCACCTGCGCGTCGATCGGCAGCCAGCGCGCCGCGCCCTCGGCGCGAATCGTGCCCTGCGCCGTGGCGGTGCGCGTGAGCCGGTTGCCGCTGGCAACGCCGGTGCGCTTGAGCCCGTAATCGAAGGCCAGGAAGCGACTGAAGTGGGCCGGCACCACCGTGCCGTGGGGATCGCCGCCGCGCTGCTGCTCAGGCATGGCCGACGTCGGGAGCGAGCATCCAGGCCTGCAGCCCGAGCAGGGCCAGCGCCCGCTCGTAGCGCTGCTCGACCGGGATGTCGAAGACCAGCGCCACGTCGGCGTCCACGGTGAGCCAGCTGTTGCCGGCGATCTCGGATTCAAGCTGGCCGCCGCCCCAGGCCGAATAGCCCAGGGTGACCATGACGCGCCTGGGCCCGCCACCGGAGGACAGGGCCTCCAGCACGTCCTTGGAGGTGGTCATCTCCAGGCCGCCGGGAACGGCCAGCGTCGATGCATAGACGGATTCGTCGGGCGCCAGGCCCTCGACCACGATCGGGTCGTGCAGCACGAAGCCGCGCTCGGTCTGCACCGGGCCGCCGTGGAACACCGGCTGCGCGCCCAGGTCGCCGCGCTCCAGCGGCAGGTCCACCTTCTCGAACAGGTCGGCCAGGCTGATGCCGCCGGGCTTGTTGATGATCAGGCCCAGCGCGCCGTGCTCGCTGTGCTCGCAGACGTAGACCACGCTGCGCGCGAAGTTCTCGTCGACCATGCCCGGCATGGCGATCAGGAAGTGGTTCGTCAGGTTGATCGACGGGACTTGATCGGCCATGGCCCGATTTTACCGGGCCATGCCGGCCCGTGCCGGCGGCCGCTCAAAGCGTCGAGAACACGGTGCTCGGCGCCTCCTCGACCTGGGCATGGGCGCGGATCAGCTCCAGCAGCTCCTGTTCGGAATAGGGCTTGCCCAGGTAATGGTTGGCGCCCAGCTCGCGCGCGTGCTCGCGGTGCTTCTCGGCGATGCGCGAGGTGATCATGATCACCGGCAGGTCCTGCAGCGCGGCATCGGCGCGGATGTTGCGCAGGAAGTCGAAGCCGTCCATGCGCGGCATCTCGATGTCGGACAGCACCACCGCCGGGCGCTCCTGCTGCAGGCGCTCCAGCCCCTGCAGGCCGTCGGCGGCGAGCGCCACGCGGTAGCCCTCGCGCTGCAGCAGGCGCTGCGTGACGCGCCGCACGGTGATCGAGTCGTCCACCACCAGCACCAGCGGGATGTGTGACTGCGGCGCCTGCAGCACCGGATCGACCGCCGCCACGCCGGCCTGCGGCTGGGCTGCCAGGGCACGGGCCCGCTCGCCATAGACCGCGGCCAGGGCCACCGGGTTGTAGATCAGCCGCACGGCGCCGGAAGCCAGGGCCGTCACCGCCACCAGGCCCGGCAGGTGCGACAGCTGCGGCCCCAGGGCCTTGACCACCACTTCCTGGTTGCCCAGCACCTCGTCCACGTGCATGGCCAGGCGCTGCGCGGCGGAACGCAGGACCAGCACCGGCGCCTTGCGCGCCTGCGGATCGCTGCTGGCGGCCGAGTGCTGCAGCAGCGTGCCGGCCCAGAAGAACGGCAGCGACTCGCCATCATGCATGAAGGTGCCGGTTTCATAGGCCCGATCCAGGTCCTGCTCGGCGCCGCGCAGCAGGATCTGGACCAGGCTGGCCGGCAGGCCGACCACGAGCTCGCCCACGCGCACCATCACCACCTGGGTGACCGCCGTGGTGAGCGGCAGCACGAGCCGGAACGTGGTGCCCCGGCCGGCCTCCGTCCGGGTCTCGAGCCGCCCGCCCAGTGCCAGTACCTCGGAGCGCACGACGTCGGTGCCGACGCCGCGGCCGGCGATCTCGGTCACCTCGCGCGCGGTCGAGAAGCCGGGCGCGAAGATCAGCTCGGCCAGTTCGTTGTCGGCCAGCTCCTGCCCGGACTCGATCAGGCCGCGTTCGATCGCCCGCGCGCGGATGTGCGGCAGGTCGAGGCCGGCGCCATCGTCGCTGAACTCGATCGAGACGTCGTTGCCCGACTGCTGCACCGAGACGGTGATCACGCCGGTGGCGTCCTTGCCGCGCGCCAGGCGTTCGGCCGGCGCCTCGATGCCGTGCACCACGCTGTTGCGCAGCAGGTGCTCGAAGGCCGGTGTCATGCGGTCCAGGATGCCGCGGTCGACTTCGATGGTGCCGCCCACGATGTCCAGCCGCACCTGCCTGTCTGCCCCCTTGGCGACCTGGCGCACGACGCGGTAGAGACGCTCGGAGATGCCGTCGAACTCGACCATGCGCGTGCGCAACAGGTCGTCCTGCAGGGCGCGCGACTGGCGCGCCTGGGCCGCCAGGTCGTCCTCGACCGAATCGACCACGCGCTGCAGGTTGCGCTGCACGGTGGCGACGTCGTTGACCGACTCGGCCATCATGCGCGTGAGCTCCTGCATGCGCGTGAAGCGGTCCAGCTCCAGCGGATCGAAGCCCTGCGGCCCGCCGCGCGACTGCGCCATGCGCGACTGCATCTGCGTCTCCGCCTGCAGCTCGACGTCGCGCACCTGGCGGCGCAGACGCTCGACGTTGCTCGCGAGCTCGGCCTGCAGCGTGCGCAGCTGCGTCATGTCGGCTTCCAGGCGCGCGCGTGCCGTCATCACCTCGCCGGCCTGCGCCATCAGGCGATCGAGCAGCTGCGCGCGCACGCGCACGGTCTGCCGCGCCTGCACGCGTGCCGCCGCGAACGAGAACGCCGTCGGGCCCGCGACCTCGCCGGCGGCCACTTCTTCCACGGCTGCAGCGGCGTCCTCGGCCGGCGTCGCCTCTGCGGCCGGCTCGAACTCGGCCGACTCTGCAACCGGACCAGCCGGCGCATGGGCCGCGGCGCGCAACTGCTGGAAGTCCTCCAGCAGGTGGTCCAGGTAATCCTGCAGCGGCGCGACCTCGGCCACGTCCAGGGCTTCCATGCCCAGCGCCTCGACCGCGCTCTCGGTGCGGTGCGCGATTTCACCCAGGCGCAGGGCACCGGCCAGGCGCGCGCTGCCCTTCAGGGTGTGCAGCACGCGCAGCACCTGGGCCCGTGCCTCCATGTCGTGCGGATGCTGCACCCACTGGCGCAGCGCACCGCTCAGGCGCGGCAGCAGTTCGTCTGCCTCCTCCTCGAAGATCGGGAACAGGTCGGGATCGATGCCGTCGGCAACGTCGATGCTGTCCTCGAGATCGCGCGCCGCCTGCAGGGGGACGTAGCTGCTGGGCTCGGGCAACTCCAGCGGCGCAGCGGCCGTGTGCGGCGACGGCGCCTCGTCCTCGGCCGCGGGCGCGTCCGTGGCTGGCGTGGCCGGGGCCGTCGGCTCCAGCGCCTGGACTGCCTGCAGCAGCCCCGCGGCCGGCTCCTTGAGGACGCCGGCGGCAAACTGGTGCAGCAGGCGCCGGATCTCGTCGGCCGCGCGGCCAAGCAGCTCGGCCTGCTCGGCCGTGCCCACGGCCTGGCCCTGCAGGCGCTGCAGCGCATGCTCCACCGCGCGCGCCAGATCCGACAGGGCACCGAAGCCGACCGTGGCCGAACTGCCGGCCAGCGAGTGCGCGCTGGCCATCGCCCGTTCGGGCACGGGCGCTGCCGGATCGCCAGCCCACTCGGCGAGCTCCGTCATCAGGCGCTGTGACCAGGTCTCGGCCTCGCTCAGGTAGACGTTGTAAAGCGGCTGGCTGATGCGCAGGTCGCCGATCACGCGCACCGCGCCGGGGTCGGCTGTCGGCGCCGCACCGGCCAGGACTGCGGGCGCCTCGGGCTCTGCCACGGCTTCTGCCGGCGGCAGCGATTCATCCGCCCCCTCGACCGCGCGGTCGAACGCGGCCAGGTCGAGTTCGACGTCGGCCCGCGCCGGTGCCGGTTCGGCGGCTTCGGCGGCCGGCTGCTGCTCGGCCTCGAGGCCGGCCAGCACGCTGTCGACGTCGGGAACGTCGAAATCGGCCGCATCAAGTTCGGACTCGGGCTCGGATTCGTCCGGCAGCGTCAGGTCGAGCACCACCGGATCGGACAGTTCGAAATCCGGCAGATCGAACGCCGCCAGGGCTTCGTCCATGTCCAGGATCGGTGCCTGCTCGAGCACATCCCCGATCTCCAGCGGCGTCGATGCCGAAGCCGGGTCCAGGCCTTCGGCAACCGGTTCGGCGGGCGCACCTTCGTCTTCGAGCGACGCCAGCGACGATTCCGACAGCAGCGGCTCCGGGGTCGGCAGCTCCAGGTCCGGCAGCTCGAGCCGCAGCGGCGCCACGCCGGAGGCCAGGTCGACCGGCTGGATCTCGATCACGTCATCGGCTTCGGGATCGAAATCGGCAGCCGCCTCGGCCGGCGGCGCGGCGGGCTCCGGTTCGGGCGCGGCCACGACGCTGCCCGGCGCCAGGGCCACGTGGCGACGCTCGCCCTGCAGCCGCAGGCCGTCGGCCAGCTGCTCGAAGGGCTCGACGCGCCAGGCCTGAGCGTCCTGCACGGCAATCGCCTCGACCCAGCGCCCCAGCGCCGCCAGTCCCTCGCCCGCCACGCCACGCAGGTCGTCGTCGGCCGGCTTCTGCTCGGCCAGCCAGGCATTGAGCAACTGCTCCAGCGACCAGGCAGCGGCGCCGAAATCGGCCAGGCCGACCATGCGCGAGCTGCCCTTGAGCGTGTGGAAGGCCCGCCGCAGGGTGGTCAGGCTTTCCAGATCGCGCGGGGCGTCGGCCAGGGCCTGGATCGCCGCGGTGCCGCCATCCAGCACCTCGCGTGCCTCCTCCAGGAAGATCTCGAGCAGGTCGTCGTCATCGTCGAAGGCCGCTTCCTCGGCCGGCGCGTCGGGGCCATCGGCGGCCAGGGTGCTGGCCGCGGCGGCGCTTTCCAGGTCCCTGAGGGCGCTGCTGAGGAACTCCCCATCGTCCTGGCGTGCCGCCTCGGCCGCCCGGCTGGCCGCTTCGGCCAGCGCCGGACGTTCGTCCAGCGCCGCGCGCGCGGCGATCTGCTCGAGTCGCTGGACCGGCAATTCGCTGTCCTCGCCGGCCTCGGCGCCGAGCCGGGCAGCCAGCATCTGCGCTTCCTGCAGCGCGGCGTCGGGCGCTGGCGCCTCGGCGGCCGGGCTGCCCAGCACCGACGCGCGAACGCGCCCGGCGCGGTAGCGCAGCTCCTCGCTCTCGGCGTCGAACACGAACAGCTCGCGCGCCAGCGTAGGCTGGTAGCCGAGCATGTCGATCAAAAAGCCCAGCGCACCCAGGCTGTTGCCGAGTCGATCGGTGAGAACGGCGGCCTCCGACTCCGTCGGCGCCTGGCGCAGCTGCTCGACCTGGTCGCGCATGCGGCCCACGGCCTGCGCCGCCTGGTCGAGGCCCAGCACCGTCAGCACGCCGCGCATCTGCAGCATCAGGCTGGGCACCACCGCCTCCAGCTGCGAGGGATCGTCCGGCTGGCGGAAGAAGCGGTCCAGCTGCTGCTCGACCTCGGCCAGCGTCAGGCGCAGCTCGCTCACCACGGTCCCCAGCGTCTGCTTGTCGCTGACGCTGCGGTAGAGCTCCTCCATCCAGGGCTCCAGGCCAGGCGCCTGGGCGCCGCCACGCACGTCGTCCAGGCGCTGCGCCAGCTGGTCCATGCGCTCGGAGAAGGTCGGGTCGTCGGGGCGGAAGTGCTCGAACGAGGCCTCCAGGAACAGCAGCGTGGTGGCGGTCTCGATCGCCAGTTCCGGCGCCGGTGCGCGCCCGCTCTGCGCCACCGAGTGGGCCACGGCGGCCAGCGCCTCGGCCAGCGGCTTGCCGCGCTCGTGCAGGCGCTCGATCGACTCGACGACCAGGCTGAACTGGTCCACGCAGGCCTTCAGGCGACTGGTGTCGCCACCGGCCAGCGCCGACCAGTTCTCCTTGATCGATTCGATGCGGCGACGCGCCTGCGCCAGCACCGCCGGGTCATAGAGGCCGAAGGTCGGGATCTCGTAGGAAACAGGGACCTGCGCGTCCAGCGTCCAGGCCTGGCGCACCGCGGTCAGCACGGGCGCCTGTGCGCCGGGCCCGGGACGGGCCTGGGCGCAGAAGAACAGCAGGTCCTGCGCCAGCCGCTCGGAGACTTCGGCCTCGCCGCGCGCCAGCGCCGCATACTGCAGCAGGATGCGCGAGGCCGCGCGCTTGACATAGACATCGGCCGGCAGCAGGTCCAGCGCCAGGGCTTCGAAGAAGGCCGCCGCCAGCTTCCAGAAGCTGGCCGGACGCGTCGCTCCGGCACCGTCGGCCAGCGAGCGGCTGATGATGGCGAGCTCGGCGGCGGCCTCGGCATCGCCCCGCTTCATGACCTTGAGCACGCCGTGATCGAGGCGCCGGCGCACCGCCACGTCGTAGCCCAGCGGCTGGATCGCCGGGGGCGTCGCGGGCTCGCGCCACTGCCAGGCGTGCGGCCAGAGGTCGGCCGGGTGGATGCGGTCCGCACCCGCCATCTGCTGGACCTGGCGGTACTGCGGGAACAGGCCGAGCGCCGGGCGCGGCTGCGCACCCAGCTGGTCCTCGACGAACTCGACCAGGGCGAAGCCGCAGCGCTCCAGCGTCGCCGCGGCTTCCTCGGAGCATTTCTCGGGATGGGCGACGAACTGCTGCGCCACCGCCTCCATGCCACGCACCATGTGCGCGGCCGCGTCCTGCTCGACCATCTCCAGCGCGCCCGCCACCTGGTGCAGCTGCTGGCGCGCCAGGCGCAGCTGGCTGGCGTCGACCGACTCCAGCTCGACCCCGCGCGCGCGTTCGGCCTCGTGCGCATAGCGCTTGAGCGCCCGCGTGGCCGACTGGATCGACTTGCGCGTCTCGTCGAGCACCCAGGCCAGGGGGCCGAGGTCGCTGGCCTCGAGAAACGGCTCGGCTGCCGCGAAGCTGGAATGAGGGGTCGCCATGAATCGATGCCTTCCTGTACCTTGGTCCGACGTCGGTCGGGGCCGCGGCTGCGCCCCGCCCGCTGCTTCAGGCGATCTTGAAGCGCGCCACCGACTGGCGCAGCTCGTCGGCCATGCGCGTCAGGTCGCGCACCTGCGCCGCCGTCGAGCGCGTGCCCTCCCCGGTCTGCTCCGTCACCACGAAGATGTGCTGGATGTTCTCGGCCACCACGTTGGCCTGGCTCGCCTCCTGCGAGGTCGCGGTCGAAATCTGCTCGATCAGCTGCGCCAGCTGGCGCGACACGCGGTCGATCTCGGACAGCGCCGCGCCGGCATGGTCGGACAGCTGCGCGCCCTGGACCACGCCCTGGGTCGAGCGCTCCATGGCCGCCACCGCGTCCTGGGTGTCGGTCTGAATGGTCCGCACCAGCGTGGCGATCTGGCGCGTCGCGTCGGCCGAGCGCTCGGCCAGCCGCTGCACCTCCTCGGCCACCACCGAGAAGCCGCGTCCGGCCTCGCCCGCCGATGCCGCCTGGATGGCAGCGTTGAGCGCCAGCACGTTGGTCTGCTCGGTAATGTCGGAAATCAGCTCGGTGATCTCGCCGATCTCCTGCGAGGACTCACCGAGGCGCTTGATGCGCTTGGAGGTCTCCTGGATCTGGTCGCGGATCGCGTCCATGCCGCCGATCGCGTCCTGCACCGCGCTCAGGCCGGACTCGGCCGCCTGCAGCGACTGGCGCGCCACCAGCGACGACTCCTGCGCCTGGGACGAGACCTCGTTGATGCGCTGCGCCATGTCGAGCACCGACTGGCCGGTCTCGCGAATCTGGTGCAGCTGCTGGGTCGATGCCGCCAGCAGGCCGGACGAGGTGGACTCCACCTTGGAAGTCGTCTGCGCCACGCGCGTGGCCGTGCTCTGCACGCTGCCGACCAGCGAGCGCAGCTCCTCGACCGTGTAGTTGACCGAGTCGGCGATGGCGCCGGTGATGTCCTCGGTCACGGTCGCCTCCTGCGTCAGGTCGCCCTCGGCCACCGTCTGCAGTTCGTTCATCAGGCGCAGGATGGCGGCCTGGTTGGCGTCGTTGATGCGCTTGGCGTCGTGCTCCTGCTGCTGCGCGCTCTGGCGCTGCAGCTCGGCCAGCGACTCGCGCTGGCGGCTCTCGCGCAGCGAGGCGTAGACCAGCCCGGCAATGGCCGCCGCCGCCACCAGCAGCGCCAGCGCGATCAGCAGCCAGTTGCGCAAGCCGACGCCCGACTCCGCCGACAGGCGCGTCTGCAGCGCCTCCAGTTCCTGGCGCAGCGGCTCGCTGTCGATGACGATCTGGTTCTGCGCATCGCGCACCGACGCCAGGCCCTGGATGTTGCCCAGCACGTTGCTGGCCTGCTCCTGCACTTCGGCGTAGGTCTTCAGCAGCTGGTCCAGCGCGTCACGCGTCTGCGCGTCGCGCGCCGGCGTCAGGCGTGCCTCGGCGTTGCCATCGAGCAGGCCCTGACCCAGCGCCTTGAACGCCGTCACGTCCTTGCCCAGCAGGAAGATCGCCTCCGGGTTGATGCCCTCCAGGGTCAGCAGCTCGCTGGCCGACTTGCCGATGCGCTGCGACAGCATCACCAGCTGGTTCGCCGCCACCTGCTCGATCGCCGACGCGCCCTGGTGCAGCTTCAGGGTCGCCACCGACTCGGCCGCCTCCAGCAGTTCCGACGAACGGTCGCTGACGAAACGCAGCGCACTGCCGACCTCGCCCATCACCTTCTGCTGCGCCATCACGGTCGCCGCGGCCTGCTCGGCCCGCTTCACCATCGGCACGATCTTGTCCAGCTCCGAGGCATAGCCGCTGCCCAGCGCCGGCACCCCGTCGCTGCCCGACTGCAGGCCGCTGACGTTGCGCGACAGCGCGCTGGCGCTGTCCCGGACCTCGGAGAAGGCCGCGGCGTTGCCCAGCAGCGCCTGCGACACCGACTTGGCCAGGCGCTGCGACTGCATCAGCGACTGACCGGTGGCCGCCACCTGCTGCGCCGCGCGGTCGGTGCCCGAAATGGTCCAGTAGACCACCGCCACCAGGCCCAGCAGCGCCAGTGCCAGCACCGCCGACAGCATGCGCTGGTGCCCCGCCGCCGAGCGACGCCCCAATCCCGGGACGGTGAAGACGGCACCGCCCGCGCCATCGTCGACCACCGAATCGGCGTCGGCGCGATACAGCGAATCGTCCTCCGCCGAGTCGTAGCCGGCGGCATCGCCGACGCCCAGGCTTTCATCGACCAGGGTGTCCTCGCGTCCACCGGGCACGCCCGCCGGTCGCTTGCCAAACATGCTTGAAAGACTGCCAATCAGAGCCACAGTAACACCTCGGAAGACAGGGTTTGCCAGAAATTACGCGCCGATTTCAAGAAACGCCGGCTGCTGCGCCAGCACCTGCAGGTTGACTTCGCGCCACTGCTCGCCGTCCCGGCTCGCATAGGCATGCCCATAGTGGGGCGGGTCGGACGCCGCGGGCGGCGTCGAGCGCACGAAGGCATCGGGCGTTCGCATGCCCATGAGTTCGTCCACCAGCAGCGCGCAGTTGAGCTCCAGCAGGTCGTTGAAGCCGACCAGCCGGCATTGGGCCAGCGCCGCCGGACTGCGCGGCGCGCGCTCCTGGCCCAGGAACAGGGCCAGGTCGACCACGCCGCAGAGCGTGCCGCGCAGATTGGCGACGCCAAGGAACCACGGATGCACGTGCGGCACATGCTCGACGTCGTGCCAGGTGAAGATCTCGGCCGCGTGGCTGAGCGGAATCAGCAGCCGCGCCGTGCCCGCGCGCACCGCCAGCCAGCCGGCCGCGATGTCCCCGCTGCGGGCAGCCTGCAGCCGCTCGGCCAGACGGGCCTGAAACTCGAGCAGTGCCTGCTTGTCCGACATGACTCAACCCAGCGCCCTGATCTTGCGCAGCAGCTCCGACTCGTTGACCGGCTTGACCACGTAGTCGCGCGCGCCCTGGCGCATGCCCCAGACGCGATCGGTCTCCTGGCCCTTGCTGGTGCACATGATCACCGGCACGTCGGCGTAGCGCGGGTCGCGGCTGAGCGCGCGCGTGAGCTGGAAGCCGTTCTGCCCCGGCATCACCACGTCCATCAGGATCAGGTCCGGCTTGGCCTGCGCCAGCCGCGCGTGCGCCTCCTCGGCCCCTTCGGCGGTGGCCACGGTGTAGCCGGCGCGACCGAGCATCTCGCTCAGATAGAGCAGCTCGGTCTTCGAATCGTCGACGATCAGGACATTGCGAATCGGCATTCAGACAGCTCCTTGGCCGCCGGCGCCGAACTCGTCGACGGCGCGCAGCAGTTGATCCTTGGTGAACGGCTTGGTCAGGTAATCCTGCGAACCGACCATGCGGCCACGCGCCTTGTCGAACACGCCGTCCTTGGACGACAGCATCACGACCGGGGTGGCTGCGAACTTTTGGTTGCGCTTGATGATGGCACAGGTCTGGTAGCCATCCAGGCGCGGCATCAGGATGTCGCAGAAGATCAGGTCGGGCGCGCTTTCGCTGACCTTGGACAGGGCGTCGAAGCCGTCCTCGGCCAGCATCACCTCGTGCCCGCCCTGCTTGAGGAAGATCTCGGCACTGCGGCGAATCGTGTTGCTGTCGTCGATCACCAGCACCTTCTTCGAAACCGTTGCACTCACGTGGTACTCCTCGGGTTCAGCCGCGACCGCCGGACTCGGTTCGCGCCCCGGCGGGCGCGCCCTGCCGGCCAGCGCGGTGGCGGGGCATCCGTGCCGACCGATCCGGATCCACCCCGGCGCGATACCATGCCGGTTGCGGCGCGCACCAGGGCTTGTCGGAAACATTCAAGGTCGGGACCATGCTGGAACCTGGTTTTAGTAAAAAAGTCGCAAATGCGGAAAATGCAATTGATTGTATCAACAGGTAAGCGATTTCGAGACCCCCCTGGGCGCCAAAAAGTCCTCGAATTCGGCATTTCACACACAAGATGGCGGTAAAAACGTCGCAAGAGCACGACAAACCGGCCCTGCCGGAGGGTACCGAGTCCGCGTCACCCGGGGTACTGAGTTTCAATGCCAGCGATCCCAGTGGCGCCGGCGGCCTGGCCAGCGACGCGCTGGTGGTGGCCTCGGTCGGGGCCCATCTGCTGCCGGTGGTCACCGGCGTGCAGCTGCGCGACACGCGCGAGGCGCTGGAGCACGTGGCGCTGGACGATGCCACGATTGCCGAGCAGGCCCGGCTGATCGCCCAGGACGTCCCGGTGCAGGTGGTCAAGGTCGGCTTCATCGGCAGTCCCGAAGCGGTGGCCGCGGTGGCCGCCTTCGTGTCCGACTACCCGGAGCTGCCGGTGGTGCTCTACATGCCCGACCTGTCCTGGTGGGACGAGCCGGCCATCGACGCCTACCAGGACGCGCTGCGCGAGCTGCTGCTGCCCCAGGTCGACGTGCTGGTCGGCAACAACAGCACGCTGCGTCACTGGCTGCTGCCCGAGTCGGCCTCGCGCCGCCAGGCCGGCAGTGCCGACCTGGCGCACGCGGCCGCCGGGCTCGGCGTTTCCTACCTGCTGGTCACCGGCCTGCCCGAGGCCGGCGACCGCATTGCCAACGTGCTGGTCGCGCCCGAGGGCGAGCTGTGCACGCTCAGCTTCGAGCGCATCGAAGCCGGCTTCCTCGGCGCCGGCGACATTCTCTCGGCCGCCCTGGCCGGCCTGCTGGCCATGGGCTCGGAACTGGTCGAGGCCGCGACCGAGGCCCTGCAATACCTGGACCAGGCGCTCGACCATGGCTTCCGCCCCGGCATGGGACGCGCCGTCGCCGACCGGCTGTTCTGGGCCGAAACCGATCTCCCCGAAGAACCCGCCGAGGACAGCACCCCGCAGCTCCCGGCCTTTCCGGATCCATTCCATGAAACCAGGCACTGATCTCAACGACGCGCTCATGGAGCGCGCCCGCCGCGTCATCCCCGGCGGCGTCAACTCCCCCGTGCGCGCCTTCCGCGCCGTCGGCGGCACGCCGCGCTTCGTGCAGCGTGCGCAGGGGCCGTATTTCTGGGACGCCAATGACCGGCGCTACATCGACTACATCGGCTCCTGGGGCCCGATGATCCTGGGCCACGGCCACCCGGCGGTGCTGGAGGCGGTGCAGCAGGCCGCGGCGGACGGCTTCTCGTTTGGCGCGCCGACCGAGCGCGAGATCGAGCTGGCCGAGGAAATCCTGGCCCTGCGCCCCGGCATGGAGATGCTGCGCCTGGTCAACTCGGGCACCGAGGCCGGCATGACGGCGATCCGGCTGGCGCGCGGCGCCACCGGCCGCAACCGCATCATCAAGTTCGAGGGCTGCTACCACGGCCACGCCGACGCCCTGCTGGTGAAGGCCGGCTCGGGCCTGGCCACCTTCGGCAATCCGACCAGCGCCGGCGTGCCGGCCGAGGTGGTGCACGACACCATCGTGCTCGAATACAACAACCTGGAGCAGCTGGAGCAGGCCTTTGCCGAGCACGGTCCGCAGCTGGCCGGCCTGATCATGGAGCCGATCGCCGGCAACATGAACTTCGTGCGCGCCGGCATCGACTTCACGCGCCGCTGCCGCGAGCTGTGCAGCGAGCACGACGCCCTCTTGATCTACGACGAGGTCATGACCGGCTTTCGCGTCGCCCTGGGCGGCGCGCAAAGCGTCTACGCGCGCTCGATCCCCGGCTTCGAGCCCGACATCACGGTGATGGGCAAGGTGATCGGCGGCGGCATGCCGCTGGCGGCCTTCGGCGGCAAGCGCGCGGTGATGGAGCAGCTGGCGCCGCTGGGCCCGGTGTATCAGGCCGGCACCCTGAGCGGCAACCCGGTGGCCACCGCCTGCGGCCTGGCGACCCTGCGCGAGATCCGCAAGCCCGGCTTCTTCGAAGCCCTGACGGCGAAGACGCACCGCCTGGTCGACGGCCTGGTGGCCGCCGCGCAGGCGGCCGGCGTGCCGTTTGCCGCCGACAGCGAAGGCGGCATGTTCGGTTTCTTCCTGCTGCCCGAGCTGCCGCGCAACTACGGCGAGGTGATGCAAAGCAACGGCGCGCGCTTCAACCAGCTGTTCCACGGCCTGCTGGAGCGCGGCGTCTACATTGCGCCGGCGCTCTACGAGGCCGGCTTCGTCAGCGCCGCGCACAGCGAAGCCGACATCGACGCCACCATCGAGGCCGCGCGCGCGGTGTTCGCCGGGCTCGCCAGCAGCTGATACCGATTCGCATTCCAAAGCATGACAAACGGCGCGGGCACGACCGACTGCACGGCAGTCATTGAAGCGCAGCGAGGTCATTCGTCATTTGTCATAGCGAACGCAAGTCCGTATGCGTCGTGCGCGCCCTGCTGACCGGCACCGTCGCCGCCCTGGTGCTGGCCGTCTACACGCTGCTGCTGTTCGCGCTGCTGGCACCGCTGGTGCTGCTCAAGCTGCTGACGCGCCCGTTGCCGCCGATCGGGCCGCTGGACCGCGCCGTGATGGCGATCGCCGACACCTGGAACCGCCTCAACCTGGCCGGCCTGCAGCGCATCAACCGCACGCGCTGGCAGATCACGATGCCGACCGAGCTGCAGCGGCACGCCTGGTACCTGGTCATCGCCAACCACCAGAGCTGGGTCGACATCCTGGTGCTGCAGCGCTGCCTGCAGGGCCGCGCGCCGTTCCTGAAGTTCTTCATCAAGCGCGAGCTGATCTGGGTGCCGCTGGTCGGCCTGGCCTGGTGGGCGCTGGACTTTCCCTTCCTGCGCCGGCGCGGCGGCGCCAGCGGCGCCCAGGACCTGGCCGCCACGCGCGCCGCCTGCGCGCGCTTTCGCGCCCTGCCGACTTCGGTCATGAGCTTCGTCGAAGGCACGCGTTTCACGCCCGCCAAGCACGCGGCGCAGGACTCTCCCTTCCGGCACCTGCTGCGCCCGAAGGCGGGCGGCGTGATGATGGCGCTGGATGCCCTGGGCGACCAGCTCGACGCCGTGCTGGACGTGACGATCGTCTATCCGGGCCGGGTGCCCAGCTTCGTCGACCTGCTGTGCGGGCGCCTGGCGGAAGTGCGGGTGCACGTCGAGCGCCGGCCGCTGCCGGCCGCGGATCCCGAGCAGCGGTTCACCGCGGCGGCCGTGCAGGGCTGGCTGGCCGAGCTGTGGCAGCTCAAGGACGCCCGCTTCGAGCAGCTGGCCGCCGATGATCTCAATTGTCCATGACGCGATGCGCCACCCGCAGCGCATGAAGCAACACCACTCCAAAGGCCGCGGAGCAGGCCGGGCGCGGGCACCCGTGACCAGGGTCCCCCTGGGCACAGGGTGCGTCCCCCTTCCAGGGGGCTGAGGCCCGCGGCTCCAGACCTGCCTGCGCAGGTCTGGACGGGCCGAAGAGCCGCCGCCTCTGGCGGCGAGCACGTGGAGCGCAGCGACATAGGGGGTGTTTCATCCTAGTGACGGAAGTGCCGCACCCCGGTGAACACCATCGCCACGCCACGCTCGTCGGCGGCGTCGATCACTTCCTGATCGCGCATCGAGCCGCCGGGCTGGATGACGCAGCTGGCGCCGTGGTCGATCACCACGTCCAGGCCGTCGCGGAACGGGAAGAAGGCGTCGCTGGCCACCGCCGAGCCGGCCAGTGACAGGCCGGCGGCCTCGGCCTTGATGCTGGCGATGCGCGCCGAGTCGAGCCGGCTCATCTGGCCCGCGCCCACGCCCAGCGTCATGCCGCCGCCGCAGAACACGATGGCGTTGCTCTT
>CAYRHV010000033.1:0-9984 GCA_964424045.1 uncultured Ottowia sp.
GTGCCGGTCAGCACCCGATGAGCGACCGCGTCCAGCTCGGTCGGCTCGGGGTTGACGATGAGCACCTGCGCTCCCGCTTGGCGCGCCACGTGGGCCAGGCCGGCGGCCGGATAGACAGCGCCCGAGGTGCCGGCCACCACCATCAGCTCGCATTCGCGCGCCGCGCGCTCGGCGGCCTCGAGCACGCCGGTCGGCAGCATTTCGCCGAACCACACCACGTCCGGGCGCAGCACATTGCCGCACTGCAGACAGCGCGGCGGCCGCCCCGGCTCGGCGGTGGAAACCTCGCAGCCCGGCGCCCCGCGCGGCGCCAGCGGACAGGGGTCGAGCCAGCGGTCAGCGGCGATGTTGCCGTGCAGCGCCAGCACGTCCGGACTGCCGGCCGCCTGGTGCAGGCCGTCGACGTTCTGCGTCGCCACCACGAGACGCCCCGGATGGCGGCCGGCGAAGCGCGCCAGCGCCTCGTGTCCGGCGTTGGGTCGCACCGCGCCCAGCGTCTGGCGCCGCTCGGCATACCAGTCCCAGACGCGCTGCGGATGGCGCCGGAAGGCCTCCTCCGTCGCCAGTTCCTCGGGCCGGAAGCGCGCCCACAGGCCGGTCTGGGCGTCGCGGAAGGTGGGCACGCCCGATTCGGCGCTGACGCCGGCACCGGTCAGTACGACGATGCGCGCGGCGGTCGCGACCCAGTCACGCGCCTGGGCCACGGCGTCGGGGCTCGATGCGCCCATCCCCATGCTCACCCGCCCGCCGCGGCGCTGCGCTGGCGCAGCGCCTCGTACAGACACACGCCGCTGGCCACCGACACGTTCAGGCTTTCCACCGCGCCCGCCATCGGAATGCGCACCAGCAGGTCGCAGGTCTTGCGCGTCAGCTGACGCAGGCCCGGCCCCTCGGCACCCAGCACCAGGGCGGTGGGCAGCGCGAGGTCGGCCTGGTAGAGCGTCGGCCCGGCCTCGCCGGCGGTGCCGACGATCCAGATGCCGCGCTCCTTGAGCTCGTTCAGCGTGCGCGCCAGGTTGGTGACCATGAAATAGGGCACCGTCTCGGCGGCGCCGCTGGCGACCTTGGCGACGGTGGCGTTGACGCCGACGGCCCGGTCCCGCGGCGCGATCACGGCGTGCGCGCCGGCGCCGTCGGCCACGCGCAGGCAGGCGCCCAGGTTGTGCGGGTCGGTGACGCCGTCGAGCACCAGCAGCAGCGGCACGCCGTCCAGGCCGTCGAGCAGGTCATCGAGCGAGCGCGCCTGCTCGACCGGCTGCACCCGCGCCACCACGCCCTGGTGCGGGGCGCCGCCACTCAGGCCGGCGAGGCGCGGCCCATCGGCCTCGATCACGCGCGCGCCCGCTTCGGCCGCGCGCGCCAGGAACTGGCGCATGCGCGCGTCGCGCCGGCGCGCATCGACGTAGATCTCGACGATCGACGCCGGCGCCACCTTCAGGCGCACGGCCACGGCGTGAAAGCCAAACAGGACCCTGGGCTCGGACATGCGGGCATTATCGGGCCCGCGTCGTGGCAGCCGGCACCCGCATAATCGGGCGCCAACCCTGCCCCAAGACCCGGAGCCGCCCGCCAGTCCATGTTCAGCCTGATCACCGCCATTCCGCTGCACACCGCCATCGTGGCAGCGGGCCTGCTGATCTACGTGCTGGCCACGCGGGCGCGCCAGCAGCGCCGCCACCCCTACGCAGCCATTGCCTGGGTGCTGGCGATCGCGGCGTTCCCGTACCTGGGCCTGCCGATCTTCCTGGTGTTCGGCACGCGCAAGATCGTGCGCCCGGCCACGCGCAGCCAGCCGGTATCCGCTGGCCCGTGGGCGGCCCTGGCGCCGGCCTGGTCGACCCGGCTGCTGGCCTCGCTGGGCACCGCCGAGGCGCGGCCCCAGGCCATGGTGCGCTTCCACGCCGACGGCCCGCAGGCCCTGCAGGAACTGCGCGACCTGATCGCCTCGGCCCGTCACGCGCTGGACATCTGCACCTACGTGCTGTCGAACGACCAGACCGGAGCCGAGCTGGCCGAACGCCTGGCCGAGCGTGCCCGCGCCGGCGTGCGCGTGCGCCTGCTGGTGGACGGCATCGGCAGCGTGCGCGAGGGACGCAGCCACGACGCCGTGCTGCAGGCCGCGGGCGTGGAAGTGCAGCGCTTCATGCCGGCCCTGCACCAGCCGGGTCGCGGTCGCGCCAACCTGCGCAACCACCGCAAGCTGGTGGTGGCCGACGGCCTACGCCTGTGGGCCGGCGGGCGCAATCTGGCGGACGAATACTTCATCGGCCAGGCCGGCGCGCCGGCCTGGGTGGACCTGAGCTTCACCGCCCACGGCGCGCTCGCCACCCAGGCCATGGCGCTGTTCGAGGGCGACTGGCGCCTGGCCGCCGGCCGCGCCCGCCCGCCACGCACCAGCTACGCCGAACGCGCCCGCCGCTACGATCTGCTGCTGCGCGACCGCGCAATCGATGAGGACGACGCCCAGGCGCTGCACAGCACCGCCGCCCAGTTCGAACGGGACGCCGTCGCCCAGCCTGCCTCTGCCCCCGAGCCACCCGACGGCTTCTCGATCGCGCGCGCCATTTCGCTGGCGCAGTGGGTGCCCAGCGGGCCCGACTTCCACGAGGACATCCTGCACGCCCTGCTGGTTTCCGCGGCCTTCCATGCCGAGCATCGCCTGCTGCTGGTGACGCCCTACTTCGTGCCCGACGAAGGCCTGAGCGAGGCGCTGCTGCTGGCGGCCAAGCGCGGCGTGCACGTCACCCTGGTACTGCCGGCGCAGTCCAACCACCGGCTGGCCGACTGGGCGCGCGGCCGCTCGGTGCGGCTGCTGGCCGACAACGGCGTCGACGTGCGCCTGGTGCCCGGCATGCTGCACGCCAAGGCGGTGGTGATGGACGACGTGCTGGCGCTGTGCGGCTCGGCCAACCTCGACGGCCGCAGCCTGTTCATCAACTACGAGGCCATGGCCGCGTTCTACGGCCGCGCCGAGATCGACTGGCTGGCGCGCTGGATCGGGCAGCAAGCCGCGCGCGGCCAGCCCGCCAGCGCCGGACCACCCGGCCTGACACGCGACATCCTGGAAGGGCTGGTGGCCACGGTGGCGTTCCAGCTCTAGTGCGTTGAGCGTTGAGCGTTGAGCGTTGAGCGTTGAGCGTTGAGCGTTGAGCGTGTGGGAAGCAATGGGCTTCTGGACGTTCACGCGAAACGCCAAACGCTGAACGCTGAACTTGCCGGCGGACGGATGCTCTACGCTTCCTGCGTCCGAACGTCCTCGACGATCCGCCCTGCCTCCAGCGTCAGGCAGCGCTGGCAGCGCTCGGCAATGGTTCGATCGTGCGTCACCAGCACCAGGGTCGTGCCCTGCTCGCGGTTGAGCTCGAACATCAGGTCCATCACCTGGGCGCCGGTGGCGTGATCCAGGCTGCCGGTGGGCTCGTCGGCCAGCAGCAGTGCCGGCTGCATGACGAAGGCGCGCGCCAGCGCCACGCGCTGCTGCTCGCCGCCGGAAAGCACGCGCGGGTAGTGGCGCAGGCGCTCCTGCAGGCCGACGCGCGCCAGCATCGCGGTCGCCACCTGTCGCGCGTCGCGCCGGCCCGCCAGCTCCAGCGGCAGCATCACGTTTTCCAGCGCCGTCAGGTTGCCCAGCAGCTGGAAGCTCTGGAACACGAAGCCGATGCTGCGCGCACGCAGGGCGGCGCGTGCGTCCTCGTCGACCGCGAACAGGTCGGCACCGGCCAGCCGCACGGTGCCACGCGAGGGCGTGTCCAGGCCGGCGATGATGGCCAGCAGCGTGCTCTTGCCCGAGCCCGAGGCGCCGACGATGGCCACGGTCTCGCGCGCGGCGAGCGAGAAATGGATATCGCGCAGAATATCCAGCGTGCCGCTGGAGTCGGTGACCGACTTGAAGACGTGCTCCACGGCGACGATGGGCGTGGGATGAGCGTCTGACGACGAGGCGCCAGGCGAATGATCTTTCATGCAAGGACTTCCGATTTGAACCGACGAGACTGTATCCGCTTCGCGCTGGCCGGCCTGCCGCTGGCCGTGGCGGCGCGGGCAGCCGAACCCCCGCTGGTGCTGGTGGTGGGCGATTCGATGAGCGCCGAATATGGCATCCCCCGCGGCAGCGGCTGGGTCGCGCTGCTGCAGCAGAAACTGGCGGCCGAGCGAGTTGCCGCGCGCGTGGTCAACGCCAGCGTCTCGGGCGACACCACGGCCGGTGGCCGGGCGCGCCTGCCGGCGCTGCTGAAGACGCACCAACCGGCCGTGGTGGTGATCGAACTGGGCGGCAACGACGCGCTGCGCGGCCTGTCGCTGGACATGACGGCCGACAACCTGAAGGCCATGACCCAGGCGGCACGCGAGGCCGGCGCCCGCGTGCTGCTGGTGGGCATGCAGGTGCCGCCCAATTACGGCGCCGACTATGGCCGCCGCTTCGCGGGCCTGTTCGGCGAGGTCGCACGGACCGAGAACGCGGCCCTCGTGCCCTTTCTGCTGGCCGGTGTGGCCGACGTGCCGAATGCGGCCGAGCTGTTCCAGCCCGACCGTATCCATCCCACGGCGGCGGCGCACCCGATCATCCTGGACAACGTCTGGCCCGCGCTGCGCGCGCTCTTGCAATGAGTGTCGAGCGTATCCCCGCCGACCAGGCGCTGCAGCGGCTGGCCGACTTCAGTGCCATCATCGACGCGCGCAGCGAGGGTGAATTCGCGCTCGACCACCTGCCGGGCGCCGTCAACTGGCCGAGCCTGCATGACGAGGAGCGCGTGCGCGTGGGCACGCTCTACAAGCAGGACAGCCCGTTCCAGGCACGCAAGCTGGGCGCGGCGCTGGTGGCGCGCAATATCGCCGCGCACATCGAGCGCGAACTGATGGCGACGCCGCGCGGCTGGCGCCCGCTGCTCTACTGCTGGCGCGGCGGCCAGCGCAGCGGCGCGCTGGCGCTGGTGCTGGGCCAGATCGGCTTTCGGATCAGCCTGATCGAAGGCGGCTACAAGGCCTTTCGCGCCGCCATGCTGGTCGACCTGCCGCGGCACGCCGAGCGGCTGCGCTTTCGCGTTGTCTGCGGCCCCACCGGCTCCGGCAAGACGCGCCTGCTGCACGCGCTGGCCGCCGCCGGCGCCCAGGTGCTGGACCTGGAGGCCCTGGCCAGCCACCGTGCCTCGGTGCTGGGCCTGATTCCCGGCCAGCCGCAGCCGACGCAGAAGCGCTTCGAAATGCAGGTCTGGGACCGACTGCGTCACTTCGACGCCGCGCGCCCCGTGTACGTGGAAGCCGAGAGTCGCAAGGTCGGCAACCTGACCGTGCCGGCGGCGCTGATGACGGCCATGCGCGCCAGCGAGTGCCTGCGCGTGGAACTGTCCGACGACGAGCGCGTGGCCCTGCTGCTGGAGGACTATCCCTTCTTCGTCGAGGATCCCGAATTCTTCTGTCAGCGCCTGGACACCCTGGTCGCGCTGCGCGGCCGCGCGTTGGTCGAGGACTGGAAGGCCAGCGTGTGCGTCGGCCGGGTCGAGCCCGTGGTGCGGGCCCTGTTGGCCCAGCATTACGACCCGGGCTACGCCAGCTCGACGCGGCGCAACTTCAGTGGCTTTGCGCTGGCCCTGCCGGTGCCGCTGGCGGACCGCTCGGCGGCCTCGCTGGCCCACGCGGCGCGGCAGATCCTCGACGCCTGATCAGCCCTCGGCGCTGCCGCCCGCGCCCTCGGCCGCATCGCCGGCGGGCCCGGCGTCGGTGGCCGCCTCGTCGTCCGTCACGCCCTCCTCGTCGCCCACCAGGCCGGCCTTGCGTGCCGCCTTGGAGCGCGCCTTCTCCTCCTTCTTGCGCTTCTTGGCCAGTTCGCGCTGGCGTTTTTCGTATCCGTAGTTGGGGGTTGCCAAATCCAATGCTCCTCAGGCCGTCATGCCGCAGTCGGTGCGGGCGGGGGATCGTGCCAGCGCACGGCAGCGCGATACGCATGCCAGCTCGCATGGCCCAGCACGGGGCCCACCACCAGCAGGCCCGCGCCCCAGGGCAACAAGGCCAGGCCGGTCAGCAGCACGATCAATGCCCCCCACCATAACACCACCATCGGCTGCGTCGCCACCACGCGCATGCTGGTGATGGCCGCCGAGACGGCATCGGTGTCGCGGTCCAGGATCATCGGGATCGAGACCACGGTGGTCGAAAACACCAGCAGGGCAAACACGCCGCCGACCATCAGGTAGACCAGCACGAAGGCCAGGTTGTCCGGGTTGAAGATGGCCTGCAGCACGCTGGTCGTCGACGGCATGCCGGTGTTGAAGAAGACCGCGAACACCACCAGCGAGGCGCGGCCCCAGAGCAGTTCCAGCACGATCAGCACCAGCACCAGCAGCGCCATGCTGCGCAGGTGCGGCGCCCAGCAGGCAATCGAATCACCCAGCCGCGGCTGCTCGCCGCGCTCGCGGCGCCGGCTTGCCTCGTACAGGCCCATGGCCAGGAACGGACCGACCAGCAGGCAGCCGGAAGCGATCGACATCACGTATTCGGGTCGGTTGCGAAACACCAGCGCCAGCAGCAGCGCCATGGCCCAGAAGCAGCCGCCGTAGAACAGGCCGATGGCCGGCGCGGCACGGAAGTCGGCCCAGCCCGCGTGCAGCCAGCGCAGCGGGTCTGCCGGCCCGAGCGGTTGCATGATGGCCTGCGGCAGCATCGGCGGCGCGGCCCCGTCGGGCGCGTGGGCGGGCGCGGTGCCGGCGACCGGCTCTGGGGGATTCTCGGGCATGGCGTCGGGTGCAGCGACGCGGGCGCGCCGTCAGTCAGTGGGACAAGCGGCGCCACCTTAATGGAAAAACCATGGTGATTCAATGGTTACTTCCCGAATCGATGGGTCGACACACCCGCGATCGAGCGGGCAGCCGCAGCCGGCGTCCGGCGCGGCGCAATCCGCGCCGCTCAGGCCGGCAACGCCCGCGCCAGCGCCTGCGCCAGATCGGCCTGCAGGTCGGCCACGGCCTCCAGCCCGGTGGAAAAGCGCACCAGGGTGCCGCGTGCAACGTACGCCGGCCAGCCTCGGCTGCGTACGCTGGCCAGCTCGTAGGGCACGACCAGGCTGATCGGGCCGCCCCAGCTGTAGCCGATGCGAAACAGGCGCAGCGCATCGCAGAAGGCATCGATCTGCGCCTGCGCGTAGCGCTCGTGCACGATCACGCTGAACAGCCCGGCCGCCGCGCCCTGCCCGCGCGCCTCGGCGGCGCCGCAGACCTGCTGCCAATGTTCGTGCCCCGGCGCGCCCGGCAGCGCCGGATGCAGCACCTGCGCGATCTGCGGCTGGTCGCCCAGCCAGCGCGCCAGCGCGCGCGCCGCCTGGTCCTGTGCGTGGTAGCGCAGCGGCAGGCTGGGCAGCGCACGCAGCAGGGTTTCCACATCGTTGGCGCCAACGCCAAAGCCGATGCGCATGTGCGAGAGCTTGAGCTTCAGGTGCAGGGCCTCGTCGCGCGTGGTCACGCTGCCCATCAGCACGTCGCCGCCGCCGCTCGGATACTTGGTCAGCGCGTGCGCGCTGACGTCCACGCCCAGGCCCTGCCCGTCGAGGTCGAACGGGTTGAAGGCCAGGCCGGCACCCCAGGTGTTGTCGAGCGCGCAGACGACGCCGCGTGCCCGGCACGCCTGCATCTGGCCGACCAGGTCGGGAAACTCCAGCGTCAGCGAGCCGGCCGCCTCCAGCCACACCAGCCGCGTCCGGTCCGTGATGCGTGCCGCCAGGTCGGCCACGTCCATCGGGTCGTAGTACTGGTGCGTGATGCCCCAGGCCGCCAGCTCGCCCTCGGCCAGCGCCTTGTTCGGCCCGTAGCTGTTGTCCGGCAGCAGCACCTCGTCGCCGGTCTTCAGCAAGGCCAGCGAGACGTTGGCCAGCGCCGCCAGACCGCTGGGCAGCAGCACGCACTGGCGGCCGCCCTCCAGCGTGGCGATGCGCTCCTCCAGCAGAAAGGTGGTGGGCGTGCCGTGCAGGCCGTAGGTGTAGCCGCTCTTGTTCTTCCACTCGCGTGCGCGCAGGGCGGCCACGTTCGGGAAGAACACGGTCGAGGCCTTGTGGATGCCGGGCTGCGGCGCCTCGAACCCGGCCGGGGGCTGGTAGAGGTGGTGGATCAGTTGGGTCACGGGATCGGTCATGTCGCGATGGTATTGCAGCGCCGGCTGCGCAGTACCGACCGAGCACGAAACCCTCTTCGACGCGCACCCGAAGGGCAACCGCGCCGCCGTCGTCAACGGTCGCGTGCGGATGCGTCGCCTTGCAGTTCCCGTGCCAGGCGCCGCGCCATCTGGCGCTCGTAGACGCGCGGCGCCAGGCGCATCGTCCACCACGCCAGGCGCGAGACGCGGTCGGGCAGCAGCAGGCGCTGGCCGCGCGCTGCCGCCTGCAGGATGCGTGCCGCCACGTCCTCGGGGCTGGAGCGCGCGTCGACGATGGCCTGGGGGTGGCGCGCCGGTGCGCCATCGGCGCCCAGCGCGTGGTGCTCGATGCCGGTGGCGATGAAGGACGGGCACACCAGCAGCAGCCGCACGCCGGCCGGTTCGACCTCGCTGCGCAGGCTTTCCACGAAACCGTGCAGCGCGTGCTTGCTGGCGGCGTAGCCGGTGCGTGCGATCAGCGGCGCGAAGCCGGCCACGCTGGAGAGGGTGATGACCAGGCCGCGCCGCGCCAGCAGGTCGGGCAGCGCCGCGTGCGTGGCATGCACGGCGCCGAAATAGTTCACCGCCATGACGCGGCGCAGCACCTCGGGGCGGGTGGCGGCAAAGGCACTGCGGTGCGTGATGCCGGCGTTGTTGACCAGCACGTCGATCGGACCGAGCGCGGCGCGCACGGCGTCCACGGCGCGCCGCACCGCCGCCTCGTCGCTGACGTCGCAGGCTTCGGTGGCATGAACGATGCCTGCAGCCGCCAGCGCCGCCGCCGTGCCGGCCAGCGCCTCGGGGTCGCGGTCGAGCGCCGCCACGCGCGCGCCGGCGCCGGCAAAGGCCAGCGCCAACGCGCGGCCCAGGCCGCCACCGGCACCGGTCACCAGCACCACCGAGCCGGCAAAGCTACGCGCCATGGCGGCGCGTCCGCAGGTAGTGCTCGAACACCTGGGCCGAGCTGAGCTGCGGCAGGTAGCCGAAGCGCGTCTTCAGGCGCATGTTGTCCAGCACTGGTCGATAGCGCAGGAAGTCCACCTGTTCGGGGCCGTAGCGCGTCAGGCCCAGCGGCTTGAGCAATGCCAGCGCCGCGCGCAACAGGCCGGCGGGCAGCACCAGGCGGCGCTTGCCCAGGCGCGCGGCAATCTCGCCGATGGTCAGCGCGCCGTCGCCCGCGACGTTGTAGATGCCCGGCGGGCCCGCGTCGATGGCGCGCAGCAGGCAGCCCACCACGTCCTGGTCCCAGATGAAGACGAACGGGCTGTCGCTGCCGCGAATGGCGATCAGGCGCGGCCGCTCGAACAGCGCCGTGATCTGGTTGTGCACGCTGTCGCCCAGGATGGTGCCGATGCGAAACACCACCTGGGCCAGCTCGGGGTGCTGGACGCGCCAGCGCGCCAGCATCTCTTCCACCAGACGCTTGTGCCAGGCGTAGGCAAAGGCCTGGTTGCCGCGTAGTGGCTGGTCCTCGGTGATCCAGGCCGGGTTGTCGGCGTGGTAGCCGTAGGCAGCGCCGCTGGAGCTGACGACGACGCGGCGCACGCCACTGGCCAGGCAGGCCTCCAGCACGTTCTGCGTGCCCAGCACGTCGACCGAATACTCGAACTCGCGCCGGCTGTCCGGACCCGGCGTGACGATGGCGGCCAGGTGCACCACCACCGTGATGCCATGCGCGCGCAGCAGCTCGGCCAGCGCCGCATCGCGCACGTCGGCCACGACGTGGGTGACGCCGGGCAGCTGCCCGGTTGGCGGCGTGGCGCGCACGTCGGCGGCGACGACAGCGCCGACCGGGATGCGCCCGCCGGCCAGTGCCGCCACCAGCTGGCGTCCCAGGTAGCCGCCGGCGCCGGTGACCAGCACGCG
>CAYRHV010000033.1:10084-15620 GCA_964424045.1 uncultured Ottowia sp.
GAAACGATGTGCCAGATCCCCCACCAGGCGGTGACGATGGCCATGCCACCCAGGCCGTCGAAGAAGTTGAAGATCAGGATCAGGCCCAGGGCCGAGTTCTGGATGCCGACCTCGATCGACACCGCGCGCCGGTCTGCCTCGGGCAGGCGTGCCGCCCGCGCGGCCCAGTAGCCGGTGAGCAGCGCCAGCCCGTTGTGCAGCAGGACCACGAACGCCACGTAGCCGACGTAGCGCAGGAAATACTGCCAGTTGGCGGCCAGTGCGCCGAGCACAAACAGGCCGAAGATCAGCAGCGAGGCGCGCTTGACCGGCCGGTGGATGCGCGCCACGAAGCCGGGCCAGCGGTGGCCGACCCACATGCCGGCCGCCATCGGCAGGCCCAGCAGCAGGAACACGGCCACCAGCATGTCGAGTGGATCGAGTGCCACGGCCTTCAGGATCGGTGCCGTCGCCGGGTTCAGGTGCCCCCACAGCGACAGGTTCAGCGGCGTCATCAGCACTGCCGCGGCGGTGGAGAAGGCCGTCATCGTCACCGACAGCGCGGTGTTGCCGCGCGCGTAGTGGGTGAGGAAATTGGAGATGTTGCCGCCCGGGCAGGCCGCCACCAGCAGCATGCCCAGGCCGATGCTGGGCGCAGGCCGGATCGCCAGCACCAGCAGAAAGCTGAAGGCGGGCAGCAGCACGAACTGGGCCAGCATGCCGATCAGCACCGCCCTGGGCGCGCGCCCGATGCGCCTGAAGTCGGCCGGCCGCAGATCGAGCGCGACCCCGAACATCACCAGCCCGATGATGACGTTGAGCGCCCACAGCGACTGCGGGTTGAAGTTCAGCCGCACCAGGTCCATTTCGCTCATCGCGTCACTCCCACTGCGTCGGTTTGGTCGGGCCGATCAATGCGAAATTCAGCCCTTGGGCTCCTCGTGCATCTTCTTGAAGTGGATCAGCCCCGGCGCCCACATGTGCTTGACCGGATCGACGTCGACGTGAATCACGGCGCAGCGCCCGCTGGCCAGCGCGCGCTCCAGCGCCGGACGCAGGTCCTCGTGGCGCGAGACGCGCTCGCCGTGCGCGCCCATGGCAATCCCCAGCCGGTCAAACTCGATCTCGCCCAGGTCGGCCTTGATCGTCTCCTCGGGCCCCAGCTGCTTGAACACCAGGGTCTTGAACGGGCGCAGCATGAACTGCTGGTTCATCTTCACCATGCCCCACTGGCGGTCGACCAGCACCACGTAGACCACCTGGGCGCCGGCGCGCACCGCGGTCTCCACCTCCTGCGGATGAAAGCCGAAGGCGCCGTCGCCGATGATGCAGCACACCGGCTGGCCGGGCAGCGCCATGGCCGCGCCCACGGCCTGCGCCATGCCGGCGCCCAGCATGCCGAACTTGAAGGTCGAGACGATGCGATTGGGCACCCGCGCGCGGTGGTGGAACATGGCCCAGATGGTGGCGTTGCCGCCGTCGGCCACGAGCACGCTGCCGTGCGGAAACACCGCGTCGCAGGCAGCGCCGACGTGCGCCGGATGCACCGGGCTGCCCTGGTCGGCGTAGGCCTTGCCCCACTCGGCTCGGTCGCGCTCGATCGCCTGCGCGTAGCCGGCGTTGCGCGTGCGCCGCTGTGGCAGCGGCATCTGCGACTGGCGCTCGGCCAGCGCCTCGGCCAGCAGCTGCAGGAAGCGCCCGGCATCGGCCTGGATGGCCAGGTCGGCCGGCTTGTTCAGGCCCAGCGTGTCGGCATCCAGGTCGACCTGGATGGCCTTCTGCTGCGCCGGATCGCGCCAGTACGGCGGCTTGCCCCACCAGTCGGTCTCGCCCACGCGCGAGCCGACGATCAGTGCCACGTCGGCCTCGCCGCGCGCCTGGTGGTTGAGCTTGACGTGCGGCATCGGGATCGCCAGCGGCGAATCCTCGGACAGCGCGCCGCGCGCCGCCCAGCTGGTGGTGACAGGCGCCTGCAGCAGCTCGGCCACGCGCGCCAGGGCGTCAAACGCCAGCGCATGCACGACGCCACTGCCGGCGTGGATCATCGGCGCCTGCGCAGCGGCCAGCCAGTCGGCCGCCTCCTGCACCTGCCGCGCGGAGGGCTCGAGCGGCGCGCTGGCGCGGTAGCGGGACGGCTCCCAGAACGCTACCCGGGCCTTGAACTTGCCGTTCATGATGGTTTCTGGCACGTCCAGATGCACCACGCCGGGGCGTCCGGCCCAGCTCTTGCGCAGCGCCTTGCGCATCAGTTCCGGCACGCGTTCGAAGCTGGAAGCGGCCGCGCTCCACTTGCCGATGCGGCCGATCACGCCACTCTGGTCGAAGCACTGGTAGGCGCCACCGCGGTCCGGATACATGATGCCGGGGCGGCGGGCGCTGGTGATCGCCAGCACGCGGTTGCCCTCGGCCTGCTCGACCACCAGGCCCGGCAGCAGGTTGGCCACGCCCGGGCCGTTGCTGGCCATGCAGACCCCGAGCCGGCCCGTCAGGCGCGCGTAGGTGCCGGCCATGTGGGCGGCGCTGGTTTCGTGGCGCGGCGTGACGATGTCGATGCCGAGGCGGTGCAGCGCCTCGTAGAAGCCGAAATAGGTGCCGTCGATGATGCCGAATACCTTCTCGACGCCCTCGGCCTGCAACATGCGGGCCAGCACCTCGCCGCCGCTGATTTCCGCCATGTTCGTCTCCTGTTCTGGCCTGGCGCAGCCTGCTTCCAGTTCCTCGATTCATCATTGCACGAGATTCTTTTTTCCGCAATGATGGAACCCCAGGTTCCGTTTTTTGATTTTTTGCCGAATGTCGGACCCGTCTGTCTCAACCACCCTGCGCGCCATCGCGATCATGGAAGCGTTGGCCGGCGCCCGGGGCGCGCTCACGTTGAGCGAAATCTGCGTGGCAACGCAGCTGGCCAAGCCGACCGCGCACCGGATCCTCCAGCAGCTGGTCGAAGCCGGACTGCTGGTGCGTGAGCCGCAGCAGCGCCGCTTCGCGCCGGGCCCCCGCCTGTCGGCGCTGGCGCTGCGCGTGCTGGCCGGCAGCACCTGGAATGCGCCGCGCCACGCCATCCTGCAGGCCCTGGTGCAGGAGGTGGGTGAAACCTGCAACCTGACCCTGCTGGAAGGCACGGAGGTGGTCTATCTCGACCGCGTGGAAGCCGAATGGCCGCTGCGGCTCAACTTCAGCCAGGGCTCCCGCGTGCCGGCGCACGCCTGTGCCAGCGGCAAACTGCTGCTGGCCCTGCTGCCGGCGCGCGAACGCCGGCGCATCGTCTCGAGTCTGCCGCTGCCGCGCTTCACCGAAACGACCGTGGTGGAGCAAACCAGGCTGGCCGCCGAACTGGTCCGCATCCGGCGCGAGCGCTGCGCCACCGACGAAGGCGAATACCTGAGCGGCACCGTGTGCGTGGCCGTCCCGGTCGAGGACGGCCGCCGACGCGTGCCGGCCGCGCTGGCCGTCCACGCACCGCTGACCCGGATGAACCTGTCGCAGGCGCTGCAGCACGTGCCGGCGCTGCGTCGGGCGGCGGCGCAACTGGCGCCGACCTTCGCGCCGGCGTGACCGGCAGTCGGCGCTTTCACATCACGCCAACGGGCTCTCCAGTGCCCGTGTTTCGGGCTGTCAGCATCCAACCGTCCGAAACACGGCGCTATACCTGCCACTTGGCCAGCAGCTTGTCCGGCGTCAGGCTGTCGTAGCCTTCGAAGGGCTGGTGGATCCAGGGGTTGGTCGGCAGGTGCTCGACCGCGAAATCGGGCTGGAAGTTGGAGCCGCCCTTGGTCCAGATCACGGCCGTGCGCAGCTCCGTGATCGACGGGTAGTTGCCGCGCAGGCGCTTGACCACCGCGTCCAGGGTGACGCCGGTGTCGGCCAGGTCATCGACCAGCAGCACCTTGCCGGCGATCTGGCCCTGCGGCGTGGTGATGTAGTGGGCGATGTCCAGGTGGCCCTGCAGCTTGCCCTCCTCGGCGCGATAGCTGCTGGTGGACATGATCGCCAGCGGCACGTTGAAGATGCGGCTCAGCACGTCACCCGGCCGCATGCCGCCGCGCGCCAGGCACAGGATGGTGTCGAACGCCCAGCCGGACTGGTGCACCTTGAGCGCCAGCTTCTCGATCAGGTTGTGGTATTCGTCGTAGCTCACGTACAGGTGCTTGCCGTCTTCCGTCAACATGCCGATTCACTCCTCGATTGGTGGCCGCTTGTGCCGTTCAGGTCGGTGTAGCAACGCCGGTCCGCGTTCGTCCCGTGGCCGGAACGCGCCCCGGACCCGTTGCCCGGATGGGTCTCATCCCTCGAGGAAGGGATGCCGCATCAGGATCGTGTGGTCCCGGTCCGGGCTGGTGGAAACCAGGTCGATCGGCACGCCGGTGACGTGCTCGATGCGCTGCAGGTAGAGGCGCGCCTGCACCGGCAGGCGGTCGTAGTCGGTCACGCCCACCGTGCTCTGGCTCCAGCCCTCCATGGTCTCGTAGATCGGCGTGCAGCGCTCGATCTCGTCGGCGCCCAGCGGCAGGATGTCCACGTGGTGGCCGTCCAGCTCGTAGCCGGTGCACAGCTTGAGCTCCTTCAGGCCGTCGAGCACGTCGAGCTTGGTGATGCACAGGCCCGACAGGCCGTTCACCTGGGCGCTGCGCTTGAGCAGGGCGGCGTCGAACCAGCCGCAGCGACGCGCACGGCCGGTGGTCACGCCCATCTCGGCGCCCACTGTGGCCAGGTGGTGGCCCACCGTGCCGGGCGTCTGCCAGTCGAGCTCGGTCGGGAACGGACCGCCGCCCACACGCGTGCAATAGGCCTTGGTGATGCCCAGCACGTAGTGCAGCAGGCCGGGGCCGACGCCGGCGCCGGCGGCGGCATTGCCGGCCACGCAGTTGCTGGAGGTGACGTAGGGGTAGGTGCCGTGGTCGACGTCCAGCAGCGTGCCCTGCGCGCCCTCGAACAGCAGATTCGCGCCGTTGCGGTGCGCCTCGTTCAGCTCGCGCGAGACGTCGGCGATCATGGGCCGGATGACCTCGGCCTGGCGCATCGCCTCGTCGTAGATCGCCTGGAAATCCAGCGCCGGCGCGCCCAGCAGCTCGGTCAGCACGTGGTTGTGCAGCAGCAGCATGACCCGCAGCTTCTCGGCAAAGCGCTCGGGATGACGCAGGTCCTGCACGCGCAGCGCGCGCCGCGCCACCTTGTCCTCGTAGGCCGGCCCGATGCCGCGGCCGGTGGTGCCGATCTTCTCGATGCCGCTGCGGGCGCGGTAGGCCTCGCGCGCCACGTCGAGCGCCGCATGCACCGGCAGGATCAGCGGGCAGGCCTCGCTGATGCGCAGGCGCGAGCGGACCTCGACCCCGGCCTTCTCCAGGCCCTCGATCTCCTCGATCAGCTTGGCCACCGACAGCACCACGCCGTTGCCGATGTAGCAGGTCACGCCGGGCCGCATGATGCCGCTGGGGATCAGGTGCAGCGCCGTCTTGACGCCGCCGATCACCAGCGTGTGACCGGCGTTGTGCCCGCCCTGGAAGCGCACCACGCCCTGCGCGCTCTCGGTCAGCCAGTCGACCAGCTTGCCCTTGCC
>CAYRHV010000034.1:0-15613 GCA_964424045.1 uncultured Ottowia sp.
CCGTCTTCATCTGCAGCCAGTGCGGCGGCGAAAGCCCGCGCTGGCTGGGCAAGTGCCCGGTCTGCGGCGCCTGGAACACCCTGGTCGAATCGGTGCCGGAAGCGCCGACCCCGGGCCGCAACCGACTCGGCGCAGCCTTCTCGTCGCTGGCGCCTGCCGCCCCCGTGCAGCCGCTGGCGGCGATCGAGGCGCTGGAGGTGGCGCGCACCCCGACCGGCCAGACCGAGCTGGACCGCGCGCTGGGCGGCGGCATCGTCGCCGGCGGCGTGGTGCTGATCGGCGGCGACCCGGGCATCGGCAAGTCGACGCTGCTGCTGCAGGCCCTCGACGCGCTGCAGCGCGCCGGCCTGCCCACGCTCTACGTGACCGGCGAGGAAAGCGGCCCGCAGGTGGCGCTGCGGGCCCGGCGCCTGGGCATCAACGCCTCGCAGGTGCCGGTAATGGCCGAGATCCGGCTCGAGACCATCCTCGCCACCCTGGCCGAGCAGCGACCGGCGGTGGCCGTGATCGACTCGATCCAGACCATCTACAGCGACCAGCTCACGAGCGCGCCGGGCAGCGTGGCCCAGGTGCGCGAGTGCGCCGCGCACCTGACGCGCTGGGCCAAGGCCAGTGGCTGCGCGATGGTGCTGGTGGGCCACGTGACCAAGGACGGCCAGCTCGCCGGCCCGCGCGTGCTCGAGCACATGGTCGACACCGTGCTGTATTTCGAGGGCGACACGCATTCGCGCTTTCGCCTCGTGCGCGCGATCAAGAACCGCTTTGGCGCGGTGAACGAGATCGGCGTCTTCGCCATGACCGAACGCGGCCTGCGCGGCGTCTCCAACCCGAGCGCGATCTTCCTGAGCCAGCACGCGGAACCGGTGCCGGGCAGCTGCGTGCTGGTGACGCTGGAGGGCTCGCGCCCGCTGCTGGTCGAGGTGCAGGCCCTAGTGGACAGCGGCGGGCCCAGCCCGCGGCGCCTGTCGGTCGGCCTGGAGCGCGACCGCCTGGCGATGCTGCTGGCGGTGCTGCACCGCCATGCCGGCGTCGCCACCGGCGACCAGGACGTGTTCGTCAACGCCGTCGGCGGCGTGCGCATCAGCGAGCCGGCCGCCGATCTGGCGGTGCTGCTGGCAATCGCCTCCAGCCTGCGCGCCCGGCCCCTGCCCCGGGGCTTCGTCACCTTCGGCGAAGTCGGGCTGGCGGGCGAGATCCGGCCCGCGCCGAGCGGCCAGGAACGCCTGCGCGAAGCCGCCAAGCTGGGCTTTGCGGTCGCCATCGTGCCCAAGGCCAATGCGCCACGCAAGGCCGACCGGGCACTCGAAGGCCTGCGCATCCACGCCGTCGAACGCGTGGACGAGGCCATGACCCTGCTGCAGCAGTTCGATTGATCGCCGGCAATCCGGCCCCCGGTCAGGCCCCGGTCGCGGCATCCGCCAGCGCGATGCGGATCCGGAAGCGCGCGCCGCAGCCGGTGTCGGGCAGCAGCTCCAGCGAGCCCCCCAGGCGACGCATGATCTGGCTCGAGATCGCCAGCCCGAGACCCGTGCCCTTAGTGCCCGAACGCGTGTGCGCCCAGCCGCGCGAGAACTTCAGGAAGATGCGTTCGCGCTCGTCGCCGCGGATGCCCGGACCGTTGTCCTCCACCAGCACCTGGTACTGGCCGCCGGACACGCTGCTGGAGATGCGCACGTACGGCTCCTCGCTGACGTTGTACTTGATGGCATTGGAGATCAGGTTGATGCAGACCTGGCTCAGGCGGTCCGGATCGGCCGCCACCTGCACCTGGCCGCAGCCGACGCGCGGCCCGCCCAGCAGCAGCGAGCGGCTGTCGTAGGCCAGCCCCTCGCAGGCCCGGATGGCGTTGTCGAGCACGGCCTCGGGATCAACCGGCTGCAGGTCCCAGGGCTGCTCTTCGGCCTCCAGCGCGCTCATGTCCAGGATGCCGTCCAGCAGACGCGTCATGCGAATGCTTTCGTCGTTGATGATGCGCAGGAAGTGCTGCGCCTGCGCGGGGTCGATGTCCTCGGTCTCGAGCAGGGCCTCGGACAGGGAACGGATCGAGGTCACCGGCGTGCGCACCTCGTGGCTGACCTGGCTCAGGAACTCGTCCTTCTGGCTGTCGAGCAGGGTCAGACGGTCGTTGGCCGCGGCCAGCTCGCGCGACTTCTGCTCCAGCCGCAGGCTGTAGTCGCGCACGCGCTGGGTCTCGTCGGCGATCCGCATCAGCTCGTAGAGGCTGATGGTCTCGCCGATCACCACCTGCGAGATCATGGCGCGCGCCGAGGCCGCGCCCACGCTGCCGGCCAGCTTGCGCTCCAGTTCGGAGATGAACTCGTTGCTCACCAGGACCTGATCGTCCTTCAGGCCGTGGCGCCGCTCGGCCTCGCGAAACACCGCATGCGCCTGCTCCGGCCCCAGGATGCGCTCGGCCAGCACCACCAGGTCGCCGCGCGTGGCCGAACGGTTGACGAAGCGCGCGCTGTCGATGGCGCGCGTGCGGAAGATGTCGATGAACAGCGTGCCCTGCAGGCGCTCGAGCGGGTTCTGGCCCACCGCCAGCGACACCAGCACCAGCAGCAGCACGTTGACCGACAGGCTCCAGAAGGTGGAGTGCACCAGCGGGCTCAGGCCCTCCAGCCCGAACAGGGCGCCCGGACGCAGCAGACTCCAGCCCCAGGGTCCGTGCTCGAACAGGTCGTGGATCATCACGCTGTCGCCAAAGCTGGGCAGGAACAGGGTGTAGAGCCAGACCAGGAAGCCGCACAGCACGCCGGCGATGGCGCCATGCACGCTGGCCTGGCGCCAGTAGAGGCCGGCGATCAGCGGCGGCAGGAACTGCGCCACGCCGACGAACGAGATCAGGCCGATGGAGGCCAGCCCCGCCGACTGGGCGGAAAACTGGAAGTCCAGGAAGCCCAGCAGCAGGATCCCCATGATCGAGAGCCGGCGGCTGCGCAGCAGGAAGCGGCGCAGGTCGCCGGCCGCGTCCAGCCGAACCCAGGGCAGGCGCAGTGCGATCGGCATGAGGATGTGGTTGGACACCATGGTCGACAGCGCGATCGCCGAGACGATCACCATCGCCGTGGCCGAGGAAAAGCCGCCGATGAAGGCGAGCAGCGTGATCGCGTCCTGGCCGGCCCACATCGGCAGCGTCAGCACGAACATGTCGGGGTTCGATCCCACCGGCAGGTGCACCAGGCCCTTGAGGGCGATCGGCAGCGCGAACACGCACACCAGCAGCATGTAGAGCGGGAACATCCAGGACGCGGTGCGCAGCTGGTGCTCGCCCGAGCACTCGACCACCGTCATCTGGAACTGGCGCGGCAGGCAGATCACGGCCGTGGCGGCCAGAAAGGTCTGCGTCACCCAGGTGGAATCGAACACCGACGGGTCGCGCAGGTAGGCCGTGGGCGACTGCGTGAGCAGTTCGTCCAGGCCGCCGCCCAGGCCGAACACCACCAGCAGCCCGACCACCACCAGCGCCACCAGCTTGACCACGGCCTCCAGCGCGATCGCGGCCACCACGCCATGGTGACGCTCGTTGGCGTCGACGTTGCGGGTGCCGAACAGGATGGTGAAGAAGGCCATGCCGGCCGCCACCCAGAAGGCGATGCGCAGGTCCGGCTCGGCGCTGGGGACGCCGGACAGAGCGTCGATGCCCTGGTTGCTGACGACCTGGAAGCTGGTCGTCACCGCCTTCAGCTGCAGCGCGATGTAGGGCGTGATGGCGATCACCGCAATCACCGTGATCAATGCCGCCAGGCTGCCGCTCTTGCCGTAGCGCGAGGAGATCATGTCGGCAATCGAGGTGATGCGGTGCACCTGGCCGATGCGCACCATCTTGCGCAGCAGCAGCCACCAGCCGGCGAAGACCAGGGTCGGGCCCAGGTAGATGGTGACGAAGCCCATGCCATCGCGCACCGCCGAGCCGACCGCGCCGTAGTAGGTCCAGGAGGTGCAGTAAAGCGAGATCGACAGCGTGTAGATCACCGGCGAGTGCAGCCAGCGCACGTCGCCGCGGCGCGCATGGACGTCGCCGACGAAGGCGACCACGAACAGCAGCGCCACGTAGAGCAGGGCCACGACGAGAACGACGTTGGCGCTCAGCACGGCGGTTCAGGACGGATCGAAGTCGCGCGAATCACCCTCGGGCGGGTGCTCGGCCGAGGGCTCGGGGTCCAGGCGTCGGGCCAGCAGCGCAGCGCCGGCGATCAGTGCGCCCCAGACGCCGAACACATAGAGCACGATCAGCGGCACGCCGGCAAAGCCGGTGCCGCGGGCGAACAGGGTGATGACCGGGGGAACCAGCAGGAACAGGCCCAGCAGCGGCAGCACCACGGCGGCGTTGCTCGCCGTCGTGCCAGCGTCCACCTCCTGCTCGTCCATCAGCCGGCCGGCCCGTCCTGCGCGCAGCTGCCCGCGCGCTGCGCGCACAGCCGGCCCACCTGCTCGATCACGTCGCGGTTGGAGAACGGCTTGGTGATGAAGGCCTCGGCACCCATCTCCTCGACCAGCCGCCGGTCATGCGCCTGGCCCTTGGCCGAGAGCACCAGCACCGGCAGCGCGGCCAGCGCCGGATCGCCCTTGACCAGCTTGAGCACCTCGAAGCCGTTGAGCTTGGGCAGCATCAGGTCCAGAATCATCACGTCGGGCGGATCGGCGCGCAACTGCTGCATCGCCGCCTCGCCATCGGTGACTGCTGCCACGTCGTAGCCGGCTCGCTTCAGGATGAAGGTCAGCGACTCGACGATGTTCGGCTCATCCTCCGTGATCAGGATTTTCGCCGCCATTGAATCTCCTCATTGCTGCGGGCTGTGCGGCCTCCCCTGCCCTGGTCTCGATCCGTACGCCAAACCACGGCCGCTCAGCGGGCCGGGCCGGCGGCAGTTGCAGAAAGTGACCGACATTCTTGCACCGAGTCTCAGGAACTGATGATGGGGTTTTCCTGACGTGAGGCGCAATTGCGTCGCACGCACAGCCGGCAGGTGGGGCCCACCGGCGTCGCCGGCGCGGCGGTGGACAGGTCCAGCCCGTCGCCATAGACCAGCTGATCGGCGTGGATGGCCTCGCACATCAGCATCAGCGAGATCGACTGCCGGGGCGCGTTGTAGGACGCCGGCTGCCTGTCCTGGGTGCGGGCGACAAAGAAATAGCGCCTGCCGTCCGGAAACTCCGCCAGCTCGCGCACGATCTCCCCCGGCGTCTGGAAGGCGCGATAGACCGCCCACAACGGACAGGCGTTGCCGTAGCGCGGCAGCGTCAGATAGGGCAACGGAAAGCGCTTGGTCACGTAGCCGGCCGGATCCGAGCGCATGAAACCGAAGCGCACGCCTTCGCTGCCGGGCCGCTTGAGCGTCAGCAGGCGGTGACAGACCTGCTCGAAACTGACCCCGAACCGGTGGCACAGCCGATCAACGTCGTAGCGCGTCGCCCGCACCGCCGCGAAGAATTCATCGTAGGGCAGCAGCAGGGCCCCGGCGACGTAGGCCTCGAGCGCGCGCTCGGCACGGCGCTGCGCAGTCGGCGAGCGCAACAGCGTCGAGTGCGCCAGCTCGGCACCGACGGGGCCGCTGCAGGCCAGGTGCGCCGCCAGCCGGCCGAGCTCGAAGCGCCGGGTCGCCAGCGGCGCCGTACCAACCAGCATCAGGTGGCGCGTCGGCGGATCGTAGAACGAGCGCGCACGCGGATCGCTCGCCCCCTCGTCCAGCGCCTCCACCATGCTGACACGCACGCCATGGCGGTCGCGCAGGTAGCGGATCAGCCGGCTTTCCGCCGAGCCCGCCGCCAGGCCGGCCTGCTTGCGAATCTCGGCGGCCGCCTGCTCCAGCGCGGGGAAATGGTTGTCGTTGTCGAGCAGGAAGTCGTCAACCTCGTCCACCGGCGTGATCGAGCGCGTGGCCGCGCGCTCGCGGTCGAAGAAGCCCGCCAGGGCCTGCGACACGTCCGCCAGCCGGGCGCTCTCGGTATCGACGATCTCCAGGAAGCGCGCCCGATCCGCCTGCTCGAGCTCGTCGATCGCCTCCAGGATCTCCGACGCCGAGCGGATCGCCGCCACATGAGTCAGGACGCGGTGGATCGATTCGCCCAGGAACGGGTCCTGGCTGAGCCGGTCGGATAGCGCCGTCACGGCCTCGTTGCGATCGTGGTAGCTGCGGTGCAGGCGCACCAGGGCACGGGCCCACTGCGCATACTGCCCCGCCAGCCCGGCCGCGCTGTCGGGCGTGAGCGCCAGCTCCTCGAACAGCGCCTCGCTGCTCAGATCGACCAGGTCGTGCACCAGCCGCCGGTCCGTGGCGCCGTCGAAACGCTCGATCGGCACCTGCAGTTCCTCAGCGATGCGGTGCAGCAGGCGACCGCCGATGTTGCGCTTGTTGTTCTCGATCAGATTCAGGTAAGAGGGCGAGATGCCGACCCGCTCGGCCAGCGCCCGCTGCGTGATCCCGGCCACGCGCCGCTGCCGCCGAATCTTGAAGCCGATGACCGTGCGTTGCATGCCTGCTCCACCTCCATTGCTGCACCGCAATGTAATGTTTTTACAAACTTACTTTGTCATAAACTGTATATTTACAAATATCTCCTTGTGTGTCAATTACTTATAAAAAAATCGACATGGATGGAAGTTTTACCGTTAAGGTAAGGATGCGCTGGGAAGATCAGCGGGAACGGGTGGCGCCCAAGCTGCCGGGACCCGCCAGTCACAACACTTCGCAGGCCAATCCATACCGAGGAGACTCATGTCAAACTTCAAATCAAGCAACCGCATGGCACGGCGCAACGTGCTGCAGATGGGCGCTGGCGCAGCCGGTGCCGTGGTGCTGGGCAACTTTGGCGGCATGCAGCTGGTCTACGCCGCCGACGAGCCGCCGCTGGGCGCGACCTGGCCCTCCGGATCGGCAGGTGACACCGTGCACCTGGGCGCCTCGGTGCCGCTGACCGGCACCTACGCCCTGCAGGGCGCCGACGAGCTCAAGGGCATGGAGCTCGCGGTCGAGCACATGAACACCAACCACCCGCTGATGAAGGCCATTGCGCCGAAGATCGACAGCGGCGTGCTGGGCAAGAAGGTCAAGCTGGTCTCGGGCGACTCGGGCGCCAAGCCGAACCAGGCGCTGCAGCTGCAGGAAAACTTCATCAACCAGAACAAGATCGTGCTGATGATCGGCTCGACCGCCTCCTCGGTGGCGGTGGCGCTGAACAAGTTCGCGCAGCGCGAGAAGGTGCTCTACATGCCCGGCATCTCGGGCTCCAACGAGACCACCGGCGACCAGTGCACGCGCTACAGCGTGCGCCAGGGCTACTACAGCGACATGGTGGTCAAGGCCATCGGCCCCTACCTGCTGAACCAGTTCGGCAAGGACCGCAAGTTCGCCGCGCTGACGCCGGACTACAACTACGGCCACACCACGACCCAGGCCTTCGTCGACTACATGAAGGAACACGGCTGGACGATGGTGACCAACCAGGTCTCGCCGCTGGGCACGCAGGACTTCAGCCAGTACCTGACCAACATCGCCAACTCGGGCGCCGAGTTCATCTGCAACAGCAACTGGGGCCGTGACGCGGTGCTGTCGGCGCAGCAGGCCAAGCAGTTCGGCCTGATCCCGAAGATGCAGCTGCTCATGCCCTACCAGGTGCCGTTCTTCGCCCCCGAGGCGGGACAGGACATCAGCGAGGGCGTGATTACCGCCACCGAGTTCTACTGGGGGCTGGAAGAGAAGTACGAGCTGGCCAAGCTGTACGTCGAGTCCTTCCTGAAGAAGTACGGCTACCGGCCCGAGTGGGGTTCCGAGAACGGCTACCTGAGCTTCGCCCACTGGGCGCGCATGGTCACCGACGCCGGCACCTTCTACCCGCCGGCGGTCATCAAGCAGTTCGAGAAGGCCGAGAAGATCCCCTCGTTCATGGGCGACGTCCACTATCGCCCCGAAGACCACCAGTGCGTCCGGCCCATCGTCGTGGTGCGCGGCAAGGGTCCCAAGGACATGAAGAACAAGGAGGACTTCTGGGAGATCGTCGAGATCGCCGACGCCGACAAGGTGGCCATGCCGCTGAGCGCCTACAACTGCAAGATGAGCACCTTCCCCTACACCTGAACCGAGCCACGAGCGCTCTGATCGGCTTCGCACCGGCCTGATGCCGGCGGCGAGCCGATCCACACGGGTGAACCCGCGTCCGCCAGCCTGGCGGCAGCGCCGGCGGGCGCGGGGATCTTCATCGTCTTGACACAGCGGGGCTACGCACTGTGCTGAACTGGGCCAATTTCATCTCACAGCTGTTCAACGGGCTGGTGCTGGGCGCACTGCTGGCGTTGATCTCATCGGGGCTGACGATCATCTACGGCACGCTGGGCGTGCTGAACCTCGCGCACGGCGCGATGTTCATGCTCGGCGGCTACGCCGGCTGGATGGCGTTCACCTACACCAACTCCTTCATCGTCGCCGTGATCGCCGGCTCGCTGTTCGTCATGATCGTGGGCGTCATCATGGAGCGGGTGGTGATCCGCTACTTCTACCACCGCCCGGCCGAGGACCAGCTGCTGGTCACCTTCGGCATCGGCATCGTGATGGTCGAGCTGGTGCGCTTCTTCTTCGGCAGCCAGTCCAAGCGCGTGCCGCCGCCCGACATGCTGGTCGGCATCACCGACCTCGGTTTCATGATCTACCCGACCTACCGCATCGCCCTGCTGGGCATCGTGGTGGTGGCCCTGCTGGCCCTCTACATCGTGCTCTACAAGACCCGCATCGGCATGATCGTGCGCGCCGGCATCGAGGACTCGGTGATGGTCAGCTCGCTCGGCATCAACGTCTACCGCATCTTCATGCTGGTGTTCGGCATCGGCGCCATGGCCGCGGGCTTCGCCGGCATCATCAACGCGCCCGTGGTCTCGATCGCGCCCGACGTGGGCGAGGCGATCCTGGTGCAGACCTTCGTGGTGATCGTGATCGGCGGCGTCGGTTCCTTCCCCGGCGCGGTGCTCGGCGGCCTGATCGCCGGCGAGATCATCAGCATCACCTCCATGTTCGACCCGGGCTTTTCCTACGTCGTGCTGTTCATCGCCATGACACTGGTGCTGATGCTGCGGCCACACGGCCTGCTGGGCGTCGCCGGCCGCGAGTGACTTCCGAGAAAGAGCCATACCGATGCACAGACAACGTCCCTTTCTCGTCGAGACCCTGACCCTGCTGGGCCTGATCGCGATACCCTTCGTGCTGCCGCACCTGGGCCTTTCGCCGACCACCATCAACCGCATCCTGATCTGGGGCCTGGTGGGCGTCGGCTTCGACCTGCTGTTCGGCTACACCGGGCTGCTGTCGTTCGGCCAGTCGGCCTTCTTCGGCACCGGTGGCATGTTCGCCGCCTGGCTGCTGGTGCATGGTTCGTTCACCAACACCCTGGTCGCCCTGTTCCTGGGCACCGTGGTGGCGGGCATTGCCGGCTACCTGGTCGGCCTGGTGGCGCTGCGTCGCTCGGGCATCTATTTCGCGATGATCACGATCGCGATCGCCGAGGTGTTCTTCTACATGGAGTTCAACCCGCTGTCGCGCTTCACCGGCGGCGAGAACGGCCTGCCGGGCGTGCCGCCGCCGAACCTGTCGCTGGGCTTCACGACCTTCGAGTTCAAGACCTCGATGGAAATGTATGCCTTCTTCGCCTTCTGGTATTTCCTCGGCATCGTGCTGGCGCTGCGCATCGTGCGCTCGCCGGTCGGGATCGTGATGCGCGCCATCCGCGACAACCCGCTGCGCGCCGAGGCCCTGGGTCACAACGTGCGCGGCTACAAGCTGGTGATCTTTGTCGTCGCCGCCATGTATGCCGGCTTTGCCGGCGGCCTGCTGGGCATGCTGCAGGGCTTCATGCCGCCCGACGCCTTCATGTTCGCGACCTCGGCGGAAATCATCATGCAGACCGCCATCGGCGGCGCCGGCACGCTGTTCGGCCCGCTGCTGGGTGCCGCCACCTGGCTCGGCCTGAGCGACCTGTTCCAGGTCCGACTCGGGCTGGGCGCGACCTGGAAACTGATCCTGGGCATCGTGTTCGTGCTGCTGGTGGTGTTCCTGCGCCGCGGCCTGGCGGGCGCCGTGATCGACCTCTACCGGCTGGCGCGTGGCGGCAAGTCGGATGGCACGGCGGCGCCGGCCGCACCGACCGCCGCAGCAGCCAGCGCGGCCGCCTCCGGCCTGACCGCCACGGTGCAGCGCAAGGCCACGCGCAGCAACACCGGCCCGATCCTGGAGGCCACCGGCCTGACCAAGCGCTACGGCGGCCTGCTGGCCAACAGCGACATCGACTTCACCGTCAACCACGGCGAGATCCGCGGCATCATCGGCCCCAACGGCGCCGGCAAGAGCACCTTCTTCAAGATGCTCACCTGCGAGGTGCCGCCCACCAGCGGCAAGATCGTGTTCGACGGTCAGGACATCACCGGCAAGGGCGTGATCGAGGCCTGCCAGATGGGGCTTACCAAGAGCTACCAGATCAACCAGCTGTTCGAGCGCCTGACGGTGCGCCAGAACCTCACCATCGCGGCGCTGGGCGAGATTCGCGGTACCTTCCGGCTCGATCTGCTCAAGGGCCTGCACAAGGTCAAGGGCCTGGACGAGCAGGTGCTGAACACGGCCGCGCTGGTGCACCTGTCGCATCGCCTGGACACCCCGGTGTCCGAGCTCGCCTACGGCGAGAAGCGCCGGCTCGAGGTCGGCCTGGCCCTGGCCACCTCGCCCAGCCTGCTGCTGCTCGACGAGCCGCTGGCCGGCATGAGCGCGGAAGAGCGCGTCGAGACCGTGGCGCTGCTCAAGGCCATCGCCAGGGGCCGCACCCTGATCGTGATCGACCACGACATGGACTCGCTGTTCGAGCTGGTCGAGCGCATCACCGTGCTGCAGGAAGGCCAGGTGCTGGTCGAGGGCACGCCCGAGGAAATCAAGGCCGACCCCAAGGTCCAGGAAGCCTATCTCGGTGGCATGGATGGAGACATGGAATGAGCCTGCTTGAAGTCAGTGGCCTGAACAGCTATTACGGCGACAGCCACATCCTGTTCGACGTCGGCCTGCGGGTCGAAAAGAACGAGGTGGTGGCGCTGCTGGGCCGCAACGGCGCCGGCAAGTCGACCACCTTCAAGAGCCTGATGGGAGTGGTGACGCCACGCACCGGCAGCGTCAAGCTCGACGGCACCGAACTGGCAGGCAAGCGGGCGCACGACATCGCGCGCCTGGGCATGCAGCTGGTGCACGAGGAGCGGCGCATCTTCGGCAGCCTCAACGTCGAGGAAAACATCGTCCTGGCGGGGCTGACGGCGCCCAACAAGTGGCCGCTGGCGCGCATCTACGAAATCTTCCCGCGCCTGAAGGAGCGCCGCACCAGCCGCGGCACCGACCTGTCGGGCGGCGAGCAGCAGATGCTGGCCATCGCGCGCGCCCTGGTGCGCGACCCCAAGATCATCCTGCTGGACGAGCCCTTCGAGGGCCTGGCCCCGGTGATCGTGCAGGACCTCGTGCGCGTCTGCAAGGAGCTGGCCCAGGCCGGCCAGACCATCGTCGTGGTGGAGCAGAACCTGGCCGCCGCGCTGGCACTGGCGCGGCGCGTCTACATCCTCAACAACGGCCAGATCGTGCACGAAGGCCCGGCGGCGGGCCTGAAAAGCCAGCCCGAGATCCTGCAGCGCTACCTGGGGGTCTGAGAGGCCGAGAGTCTCTTGCCCGGACGCGCGTTCGCGCAGTCCGGGCCCACGCGCCGCTTCGACCCCTCCGGTGCCCCAGCCCCGTCACCTCGGGCGACGAGGCGCCGGAAACCCGCACGCTCGGGGCTCTTCATGCACTTTCTCATGGGTTGTGCTTGAAATTCATGCCAATCAGGCATATACTGCCCCGCTTCAGTGGCGCACCGCCTCGGTGCTGCGTGGCTGATGGCCCCGGTGCGCGGCACCGCGGCCTCTGTCCTCAACTCTGAAGTCGCCATCCCCTCGGCGGCCTGGGGACGCCCCAAGGACTTGCTGGAGCCGGCACGCGCTCCACATCGCCCGCCCGGGAGTCGCTTGACGGCCTGAATCGTCGCATCCGGCCCCCATCCAACTCGCTTGTCGTGCGGAAGCGCACCGACGCCATCGCTCCGATGGCCCGGTGGACTTTCGCATCCGCCAACCGGAAGGATTGCATGGCCAAGACCATTCAGATCGAACACGTATTCAAAGTCTTCGGCAACGAGCCGGAGCAGGCCCTCGCGCTTGCGCGCCAGGGGCTGTCCAAGCAGGAAATCGTCGAGCAGACCGGCCAGTCGATCGGTGTCTTCGACGCCAGCTTCACCATCGAAGCGGGCGAAGTCTTCGTCGTCATGGGCCTGTCCGGCTCGGGCAAGTCGACTCTGGTGCGCCTGCTCAACCGCCTGATCGAGCCCACCGCCGGCCGCATCCTGGTCGAGGGCGAGAACATCAACGACTACGACGAAGCGCGGCTGCGCGAATTCCGCCGCAAGGACATCAGCATGGTGTTCCAGTCGTTCGCCCTGCTGCCGCACATGACGGTGCTCGACAACACCGCCTTCGGCCTGGAACTGGCGGGCGTGGACAAGGAAACCCGCCTGCAGCAGGCGCAGGCCGCGCTGGAGCAGGTCGGCCTGGAGGTCTGGGGCAGGTCCTATCCGGACGAGCTCTCGGGCGGCATGCAGCAGCGCGTGGGCCTGGCCCGCGCGCTCGCCGCCGACCCCTCGATCCTGCTCATGGACGAGGCCTTCTCGGCGCTGGACCCGATCATCCGCACCGACATGCAGGACGAACTGCTGCGCCTGCAGCAGGAAAAGCGCCGCACCATCGTCTTCATCTCGCACGACCTCGACGAGGCCATGCGCATCGGCGACCGCATCGCCATCATGAAGGACGGCGCCGTGGTGCAGGTCGGCACGCCGGAGGAAATCCTGCGTGCGCCGGCCGACGAATACGTGCGCAGCTTCACCCGCGGCGTCGACGCGGCGGCGGTGTTCAAGGCTGCCGACATCGCGCGCAAGACCCAGGTCGAGGTCTCGGAGAGCCCGACCCGCGGCTGCCGCCCGGCGCTGGAGCGCCTGCGCCAGCAGGACCGCGAGTGGGGCTACGTGGTCAGCCCGGATCACCGCTACCTGGGCGTGGTCTCGGCCGATGCGCTGCGCGAGGCGCTGCGCGGCCACACCGGGCCACTCGGCCTGGCCCAGGCCTTTGTCGAGGGCATCGAGCCGGTGCCGGGCGACACGCCGATCAGCGAGCTCTACACCCACATGGTGGCCTGCCCCTGCCCGCTGCCGGTGGTGAACGCCGGCGGCCGTTTCCTGGGTGCGATCAGCAAGACCACGCTGCTCAAGTTCCTCGATCCGACCACCGACCCGCGCGGCAACCCCCTGCCCGAACTGCCCACCGACGCTGCGCAGGTGACCGTCGAGACGGCCGCCTGAAACCGGCACGGCCGCCGCCCAGCACAGGAAACATCCCATGAACGAAACCACCAGCGATCCCTGGAGCAGCGCTCCGAGCGACAGCCCCGCCGCCGCCGACCCCTGGAGCAGCGCCGACACCAACCCGGCCGCACTGGCCGACGGGGCGAATCCGTACGAGGCCGCGCCGCCGCCCGAAGGCAGCGACGCCTGGATCGGCGGCGACAGCGGCGCCGGCAGCGACTTCCTGCAGGCGGCACCGCCGCCGGTGGACGACGGCGGCTTCACCCTGAGCCAGCTGTGGGACGGCAACCTGCCGATCCAGGACTGGATCAACCAGGGCCTGGACTGGGTGGTGCTGCACTTCCGGCCCGTGTTCCACGCCCTGCGCAGTCCCGTCGATGCCCTGCTCGGCGGCGTCGAGGCCACGCTGCTGTATCCGCCGACGCTGGTGATGCTGGTGCTGCTGTCGCTGCTGGCCTGGCAGCTGGCGGGGCGCCTGCTCGGCGTGGCCACGTTCATCTCGCTGCTGGCGGTGGCGATCCTGGGCATCTGGCCCGAGGCCATGGTGACGCTGTCGCTGGTGCTGACCTCGCTGCTGTTCTGCGTCGTCATCGGCCTGCCGCTGGGCATCTGGCTGGCACGCAGCGACCGTGCCCAGAAGCTGGTGCGCCCGGTGCTGGACGCCATGCAGACCACGCCCGCCTTCGTCTACCTGGTGCCGGTGGTGATGCTGTTCGGCATCGGCAACGTGCCCGGCGTCATCGTCACCATCATCTTCGCGCTGCCGCCGCTGGTGCGCCTCACCAACCTCGGCATCCGCCAGGTGCGGCCCGACCTGGTCGAAGCCGCGCGCGCCTACGGCGCTTCGCCCTGGCAGCTGCTGACCAAGGTGCAGCTGCCGCTGGCCATGCCCTCGATCATGGCCGGCATCAACCAGACCCTGATGCTGAGCCTGTCGATGGTGGTGATCGCCTCCATGATCGCCGTCGGCGGCCTGGGCCTGATGGTGCTGCGCGGCATCGGGCGCCTGGACATGGGCCTGGCCGCCGTCGGCGGCCTGGGCATCGTGATCCTGGCCATCGTGCTCGACCGCATCACCCAGTCCATGGGCCAGCCGCGGCGCGACCAGCGCCAGCGCTGGTACATGCGCGGCCCGGTCGGCATCGTCTGGCGCCTGCGGCAGCGCCGCGAGCCGGACACCCCGTCCCACGCCCCGCAAACCGCCTGAGAGGCGATCCCCCTCGTCCCGCAAAGGAGACCCCACATGAAATTTCCGTTCCACAACAAGCCGCTGCGCCACCTGCTCGCCGCCTGCGGCCTGGCCCTGGCCACGGCCGCCACGGCCCCGGCGCTGGCCGCCGACCTGCCCGGCCAGGGCATCTCCGTGCAGCCGCTCAAGAGCACCATCGCCGAGGAGACCTTCCAGACCCTGCTGGTGATGAAGGCGCTCGAGCGGCTGGGCTACGACGTCCAGCCGATCAAGGAAGTGGACTATCCGGCCGCGCACCTGGCGATTGCCAACGGCGACGGCACCTTCCTGGCCGACCACTGGGATCCGCTGCACGCCGACTACTACAAGAACGCCGGCGGCGCCGACAAGCTCTGGCGCGACAACGACTTCTCCACCGGCGCCCTGCAGGGCTACCTGATCGACAAGAAGACCGCCGATCAATACAAGATCACCAACATCAGCCAGATGACCGATCCGAAGATCGCCAGGCTGTTCGACGCCGATGGCGACGGCAAGGCCGACCTCACGGGCTGCAACCCGGGCTGGGGCTGCGAGGCGGTGATCGAGCACCAGATGGACGCCTTCAAGCTGCGCGACCACGTGAGCCACGTGCAGGGCAACTACTCGGCCCTGATCGCCGACACCATCACGCGCTACAGGCAGGGCCAGCCGATCTTCTACTACACGTGGACGCCCTACTGGGTCAGCAACGTGCTGGTGCCGGGCAAGGACGTGGTCTGGCTGGAGGTGCCGTTCTCCTCGCTGCCCGGCGAGCAGAAGGACATCGACACCAGGCTGCCCAACGGCAAGAACTACGGCTTCATCGTCAACACCCAGCGCATCCTGGCGAACAAGGCCTTCATCGACGCCAACCCGGCAGCCAGGAAGCTGCTGAGCGAGATCAAGCTGCCGATCGCCGACATCAACGCCCAGAACAAGGCCATGCACGATGGCGCCAACAAGGCCGCCGACATCGAGAACCACGTGAACAGCTGGATC